>NZ_JARFPL010000035.1:0-25307 GCF_029167205.1 Candidatus Methanocrinis alkalitolerans | reverse complement strand
GTGGAAGAGTTCTTATCTCCATAGATGCTACCCCTAAAAAAACGCATATAACGGGATATTTAATAAATCTTTGCTATAAATTATAGGGAAAATGTTTGGAAATTAGACCGTTAGTGCGGAACGACGGGAAGAAGCATCTTGAGGAGGCGGATGAAGTTCGCGCCGCAAAAATAGAAGCGAGGGCGGGAAGGTCCCTCCCCTAGAGATCTCCGGCCAAGATATCCCCCTGCAACAAAAGAAAATGTCAGCGGCGGCTAACAGAAAAAATTAAATAGAACATAACTCTAAAACTTAATTTTGGCGCATACCAGATCCGTCGCGAGCCTGTAAGGCTGGGACTATTATCTATCCTGAAAAATGATCTTTAAATACCAGTAGGACTTACGCAGTTGAACAAAAAACCAGTAGCATGAAGCACCAAACTGTCTAAAACACAATCTTCTTGACAGGCTCTCATGTGCTTGGTTTTGATTCTCAAGTGCGTAAGTCCTAACCAGGAAAGTCCGGGCCGACCAGAGGCCCGCTTTCTATGGCGATTGACCCAAAAAACAGGAGGTTCGGCCAGAGGTCGAGCCCTTTTAGGAGATGAGGTGAACCTGTATGAGTTCGATATTCGGAGAGACTCTTACATTTGGAGAGGGGAACGGTTCCGCCGTCAAGCTGGTGGTCTATGGCGATGAGTTCTACGCCCGCTATGAAACGGAAGACGGCTACACCGTCGTCTATGATGCCGATGTTGGATCGTATTGCTACGCCCTGGCGATCAACGGTGAGTTCGTCTCCAGCGGCGTCACCATCTCAGAAAGTCCACCCGTGAGGGTGCGACGCCATCTGAGAGAATCTGAAGAGGTCCGCAACGCCAAATTCAATAAGAGACACGCCCTGATGATCCCACCCCCGGAGCCCGTAGCCCTCCATGACACTCTCAGGACCTTGGGACCGAACAAAGGGCTGCTGGAGGGGCGGCGTGTCAGCGAGGGGGCTGTCAGGGGGTTGGCGGTCCTGGTCCAGTTCCAGGACGTAAAGAGCACGGTATCGGTGGCCGAAGTCTCGGAGATGCTCAACGGCCGGGGCTACTCTGAGAACGGAAACTTGTGCTCTGTCCGAGACTATTATCAGATGATCTCCAGCGGAAAGCTCGATTATTTCAACGAGGTGGTCGGCCCCATAACCCTGAAACAGAATCGGATGTACTATGCTCAGAATCTCCTCGTCGAAGAGGCGCTCGACGCCGTCGTCGATATGGGTATAGACCTCTCCAGGTTCGACTCCAGAAGAGCGGGAGTAATTGATGCTCTAAGCTTCCTTTACGCAGGTCAGACTCAGTACCTCGACTGGCTTTGGCCCCACAACCACGTCATCAACCTCCGGTACGGCAACATCAGGACCTACTTCTACATGATATCCAGCCTGGGCAGGAGCAAAACCGACCTCAGCATCGGAACCTTCTGCCACGAGAGCGGCCATATGCTCTGCCGCTTTCCCGACCTATACGATTACGGCGGGCGCGACGGCGACTTCGAGAAGAGCGCGGGGCTTGGCAGGTACTGCCTCATGAGTTCGGGAAATCACAACAACGGGGGAAAAACCCCGTCACCGGTATGCGCATATCTGAGGGATCTGGTGGGATGGTGCGATAACAAGGTGGTTATCACCCAACCAGACGAATACGAGGCGGTCTCCGGCGACTACGGAACGATACTGGTGTACGAGACCGAGAAGATCAACGAGTACTTCATCGTTGAGAACCGGTGCCAGCTCGGCCTGAATGGGGCGATACCGGCGAGCGGCCTTGCTGTATACCACTGCGATACCCTCGGCTCCAACGAGTGGCAGGGCGGGACGGCCAACAAACACTACCAATGCGGTCTGCTGCAGGCCGACGGCCATTTCGATCTGGAGAATAACCGGAACACAGGAGACGATGGAGACCTCTTCAAGAGGGTCGATGGAGTGGCGCTAACCCACAACACCAACCCGCATTCGAATATGTGGGACGGCTCTGAGTCAGGGCTGATCATATCCCAGATCACCGAACCGTCCGAGGTGATAAGCTTCGTGGCAGGGGCGGAGCCGTCTTCCCTGGACGTCTTTGGAGAGGCGTCCCCCGGGCTGAAGGTTCCGGACTACGACCCCAACGGAGCAAAAAGCTCCATCACCATCTCCGAACCAGGAAATGCCCGCACCATCGAGGTGAAAGTCGATATAACCCACACCTACATCGGCGATCTGTCGGTGGTGCTCGTCGCCCCTTCGGGCCAGAGGGCGACTCTGCACAACCGGGGCGGAGGTGGCCAGGAAAATCTGATAACCTCATACAATTCGGCCTCCAGCGCCGATCTCAACTCCCTGATCGGCCAGCCCATCAAGGGCGACTGGACCCTATGGGTCTCTGATCACGCCAGGAGGGACGTGGGAAAGCTGAACAAGTGGAGTATCGGGATGGGACTCGAAGCCAGGGTGAGGACGATCCAGGAGGAATCCGCGACGAAGCTGCCGATCCCCGACGACGATCCCATCGGCGTCAGCAGCTCCATATCCATAACGGAGGATGGGACGGTGCAGAAGGTGGCGGTTGATGTCGACATAACCCATACCTACATCGGCGACCTGAGGATCGAACTCTTCTCGCCAGAAGGCAGACAGGCTATATTGCACAATCGGACCGGCGGCGGCCAGGACGACCTGGTGAGGACCTACGACCAGAATTCGTGCGCCGATCTCGCCGCCTTTGCAGGCCAGCCGATCAAGGGCAACTGGATCCTGAGGGTCACCGATCTGGCAGGGAGGGATGTGGGGTCGCTGAACAGGTGGGGGCTGAAGATCGGATATTAGGGGTGAGATCAGCAAGACCTTCTTTTCCCCTATTTTTTGCCCTCACCATTATCAGGAGCCGCCGTCCAGCGGGCGTCTCCTCTGGCGGTCTATCTCCCAAATCCTTCTCCAGGGCCGAAATGATGGTGGTACGGGTCCGGGAAGGCCGATAGATCGGAACTCTTTTATCATCGGCCGCCCTCTCAGAAGCGGGTTATTGCCATGTTCAAGATCGGTTTTATCAAGCTCGGCAACGTCGCGTCCTCCCTGGTCGCAGACCTTGCCCTGGACGAGATCGCCGAGAGGACCGACATCGAAGTGCGATCCCTCTCCTTCGGAGCCAAGATGACGAAGAGGGAGGCGGAGATGTCGGCAGAGCTGAAGGGCTGGGAGCCCCAGCTGGTGGTGATGGTGGGCCCCAACGCCGCCACCCCAGGTCCCACGGCGGCCAGGGAGTTGTATAAAGATCTCCCGACGATCGTCATATCCGACGGTCCTGCCAAGAAGGAGGCCCGCGAGTCCCTGGAGGCTGAGGGGTTCGGCTACATCATCCTCCCCTTCGACCCCCTAATCGGGGCTAAGCGGGAGTTCCTCGATCCGGCGGAGATGGCGATCTTCAACGCCGACGCCCTGAAGGTCCTGAGCGTTTGCGGGTCGGTGAGGCTCGTCCAGGAGGAGCTGGACGGGGCGATGGCCAGCATCATCGCTGGAACAGTCAAGCTTCCCGCCATCCTCTCAACCCCCGAAAAATGCACCGAAAGGATGGACTTCAAAAACCCCTACGCTCGGGCGAAGGCGATCGCAGCCCTCCACATGGCCCAGACGGTGGCGGCGATCGACGCTGCTGCCTGCTTCAGGCTCAAGGAGCTGGATAGGATCGCCGTCACCGCCGCCGCGGGCCATGAGGTGATGCGGGCAGCAGCGAGGCTCGCCGACGAGGCGAGGGAGATGGAAAAGTCTTTGGATTCTGTCTCGAGAAGGCCCCACGCTCGATCCGGAGCGATCCTGGAGAAGACGGGCCTCCTCGATAAGCCCGAGCCGATCTGAAGCCGTTCTTCCCCAAGCCCATATTTAAGATATAAGCGCTGGCACCTGATGGTGGTGCCAGCTCACCCCTTTTCTCAACAGATGGGGCAGCCCCCCGTCCCGTTGCAGCCGGCGGCCGTCAACAGCTCACAGTCCATGACGTCCGGCTCGTACCCTGCATGCTGAAACTCCCAGTTCGGCGGCTGCCATATCCCGCAACCGATGGGATCGCATTCACCTTCGACGACTCCGACGTCTATGACGCATGTCGCCCTGACCGGCCCGACGACGGTCCCTTCGACGGATCGGGGATCGACCTCGACGACGTTGGTGAACTTGCCGTCAGCAGAGGCGAGGGCCGAGAACTCGATCGTCTTCGTCTCGCCAGGATCGATCTCGAGGAGGTTCCATACCACGACCCCGTCCTCATAAGATGCGACGGGGATGGAAGCTTCGATGAGGCTCATCCCCGCGGGGAGCCAGTCGGTGACCGTCGCCACCCTTATGGCGTCGTCGTTGTTGGACAGATTGATCCTGTACCGGACGACCCTGGGGTTTGCGGGATCGATCTCGGCGGTCTTGGCGACCGCTACAGGCTCGTCGAGGCAGCAGGTGAGCCCCTTGATCTCCAGGGCGGAGAAGTTGGATGCGCATACCTGTTCATCGTCGTAGACGCCGCATGCTTCGACCCTGTTCACAAGCTCAGGGGGATAGCCGGCCGAATAGTATTTGCTGACGTCCAGCGATAGGCTGATATTGACCGCCCCGCCGATCGATAGGTGTGTCAGAGTCCAGTTGGCGTAAGAGTCGGTGAGTTCAGAAGGCCGGATCGACGAGGGCTCTATGAAGGTCGCTCCTGGTGGGAACCGATCCTGCACGTATACCGGCTGAAGCACCCTGTTGCCATCGTTCTCGATCCTGATGGTATAGTCTGCAACCCTTCTGGTCTTAATGGCGCCCTCGAGATGGGGCTCGCCATAATCCCATGGGAGCGTCTCTACATATATCCGGTTGAGGGTCTTGGTGACGTTGAGGTGAGGCCTGTCGTACTTGGCGACGCCGGAGAAGTGGACACGCCTCTGGATCGAGTAGTCGCCGGCGTACTGCTCGTCGAAGTCCACCTCGGGATCGCGCCCGTCCTGGCTCGTATCGAGGATCGCCCTGAACCTCGCCTGGCCGGAGAACTTCGCATCCGTCTCCATATCGTTTAAGCCCCGGGCTACCGTCTCCTTGTCGAGCTCGGTGATGGAAGTGTACTCCTCGCCGATGTAGCTCGTCTGCGGGTTCGTGGAGCTCATGCCCTCCTTCCACTTCATCGAGGCGTCGATGGACGTGGATTCCGTCAGCCTCTGGCTGATAGGAGCGTGGACGAGGCTGATATCTTTTGCGATGTAGTTGGTGTATGTCTCTATGATCTCCTCGGAGTCGTAGGTCCCGGTGCCCGACTCGTAGGTCCTCTGGGCCGATCCGACCCTCTTATCGACGACGACGAGACCTCTCCCGGAAGCCGCCTTCTCGGAGGAGACGGACGATCCGTACTCATCGATCCTCTCCAGGACCCGGAAGCTCCCGACATAGTCCTCCCTCATCTCGAAGATAGGAGTCGCCTGACGCGGTGAGGTGTTCGTCGGCATCTTGAGGAACCCTATGTGACCCCGGCCGTCGAAGTCGCTGTTGACCTCCATCACCGACTCGTTCTCGTCGAGGAAGATCCTAGACTCGCGGTCGAGCCCGACGGCGTCGTGGTACGTCTCCGTCATGGTGGTGCCGGTCACATAGTTCTTCGCCCGGGACTTCTTGACCCAGGCGGCGTCGTAGTCGACGGTCCTGTTGTGGTAGAGGACGATCGAGGTCGGCTTGTAGGCGGCCGAGAGGTCCTCCTCCCACTCGATCGACTTGTTCTCGGTGAAGATCTTTACCCGCTCTTCGACGTCGAAATAGCCGCTGCCGTACTCTCTGGTCGATAGCTCCGTTCCCAGCTCGCGGACGGTGACGGTGACGCAGTCTGAGATCGGGGTCCTGTAATTGTCTGAGGTGGCATAGGCGCAGTTCTTGAGGAGATACTCCTGGAAGGTGGTGCTGTAGTCGTTGGCGACCTTGACGAACCCTTCACCCGATACCCCCTGCTCCATCCCGAACTCGAAGTCCTGACGCTCGGGTACCCGAATCTTGATGATGATCGTCCTGCAATTATTAGTATCACTCTCATTCTTCTTCGCCGGTATGACGGGGAAGCGCCATTTGCCGTCGGGGTCGGGGGCCGGCGTCATCGAGAGGATCACCACATCATTCCTGTTGAAGACGTCCCAGACGGTGACGTTGCGCTCGGGTTCGGCGCCGTGGTTGCAGACGGTGATGGTGTAGGTCACCTCGCCGCCCCGTTTGACGTCGTATTTGTCCACCTCCTTGGTTAAGGTGAGGTTTCTGACGATCGACACATCGGCGGTATCGTTGGCGGTGACGTTGTCCCCCTGCTCGGGCTTTCCTTCGACCTCCACCAGGTTGGCGAAAACCCCGGCCTCCAGGCATTCGACATTCGCCTCGAGGTAGATGATCCTCGAATCGCTGACGTTGAGCCTGCCGAGGTCCCAGGTGACGACGCCACCGAAATGGTCTCCCGCCGGTACCGAACGGTTGTATTCAAAGCAGAACGGGAGGGTGTCGGTGACGATGACCGGGTCCAGCGTGGCGTTACCGGTGTTGTTGACGACGATGGTGAAGTTCACCGTCTCCCCTTTCTTCGCCACGGTTTTGTCTACGGTCTTGTTGACGGCGATATTCGCCATCAGGGCGGTGACGTTCGCCGAGTCCTCGGCGGTGACGTTGTCGCCGGACTCCGAATCACCTTTGACAGAGACGACGTTCTCAAGATCGCCGATCTTCGAGCCGTCGATGTGGGCGGAAAGCCACAGGGTCCTGTTCTCGCCGACTTCCAGCCTGCCGAGGTTCCAGGTGATGACGTCGTCGTAGACGATCCCGCCAGAGCTTGGGGCCGGCTCGTCGAGACCATCTGGCAGGGTATCGGTGACGATCACCCGGTCCAGCGCCACGTACCCGGTGTTACTGACGACGATAGTGAAATTGACACATGTGTTGGCAATTCCCGAGGATACGTTGATGGTCTTGGAGACGTTGATACATGGAGTCGCCGAATCCATCGAGTAAGAGACTTGGCTTACTGGAAGGTACCCTGTATTCCCGCAGTCGTCATAATAGTGAGGATATATCGTAATGTTTCCAGCAGCTTCTTTGGAGCAGCGGTCCCCGCAGGCCACCCCGAAATCGAAGGTAAAGTTCTTCCAGCTTTTTGACGGTATCCCACCTAAGGAGAAGGTCTCGTTCCCCGGATGATAGACAGCTCCAGAGACGTCGCTTACAGCGTAATCAGCCGAGATGCCTGAGAACTGAAGTTCCAAGTCAAAGATCCCTCCAGGGCCCGAATTGCTGACGTTGAAAAAGACGGAGGTCTTTCCGCAGTAAGGGACAATTATTGGAGTTAAGGTGTAATTCAGATCCGGATATCTTTGAACGAAATTTACGAGTGAATTTGCACCGACCTTCTGGCAGGGGGTATCACTGCAGCCCCAGCTGGCGTTCACATCGTTGCGGAGATCTTCACAGATGGTTGCGTTCGCGGATATTCTGACGGTTTTCACCTCTCCTGGATCGATGGCGTCGTAGCTCCAGTTCATGTCACCTCCCGGTGAATCAATAGATAGGAGGGTCAGATCCGAGGAGATGGTGTCGTTGACCCGGACATTATAAGCTGGACCGGGGCCGATGTTCTCGACGGTGATCGTCCAATTGACAGAGTCTCCCATGCCAGCCTCAAAGATATCAGGGCTATTGGTCACCTCCAAGAATCCTTCATTGACCTGTATCGAGGAGGAGAGTTGGGAATCCGAACCCTCAAAATATGCTAGATCTACTTTGACATTATTTCCTGAAGGTGTACCGCAGCCGGCGGTCAGGTTGAACTCAACCCTGATCTGATCACCTGGGGCTAGATCGCCGTTTGTGCCTCCCAGAGTGGAGCTCCTCCAGCCCCAGTGTCTGGAACCATCGGGGACGCAGGCCCAGCTTTGCGCCTCGACACTCGCACCGTAGTTTACATAATCCTCTTGGGTACCTTTACCGTTAAAAAGAATTACCGTGTCCCCCGGATTGTTTAGGACGGACCCGTTAATCCTGATAACCAGATAACTTCTGGGGTCCATTTTTACGTTGCCAGATAGCACGTTTGATGCTATCGGTATATTATTATTACCAATGTCCCGAAGGTACCACTCTTTGACGTTTACAGTGGACGTTCCAGCGTTATACAGCTCGATACGCTCATTGCCGCTATCGGTGCCAGCAGGATTTGGAAGGAGTTCGTTTATCACAACCCCCATCTCAGGGGTCATGATCTCAGTCAGGTTCCATTCGAGATGCTTGCCGGATTCATTGGTGGGACCATCGTTGCTGTCCCCTCCTGGGAAGTATATTCCAGAATATCCGTCGTAGGAAAAGCCCTGAGGGATTGTGACGTTGAGAAGGATGTCCTTTTCAGGGGTTGTCCCGGTGTTGTTGACGTATACCACAAAGCCATTTGAGTCGCAGACGTTGACCGATGTTGGAGCTATCGAGTTCACCGTCAAAGACGCAACTGACCCGGATATGGTGGCAAAGAAGAGAAATAAGAGTATGAGAAGGGCGATAACATCAGAGATTTTCAGCATATATGCGTGCGAGTTTAATTTAAAATTTGATAATAATCTCCTTAAAATAATACCTACAGATATAAACGAAATGCATGAAGATGCCATGAACGCTTTCACTCCTCTTATTACCGGATTATTTGGTGACATGTAAATCATTCATCTCCTACTAATTCCGTCCGATTACAGAATTTGTATGCTGGGTTTTCTTACCAATATTTATGCAAATATAAGAAGAAGTCTTAGTACAACATATATTTAAGTATTTCTAGAGTAATAGATTAAAGGTGAGAAACCTGGAATCGATTCTCATATCTACCCCATCATAGCCCTCGGAAAGGTTATATCGCCTCCCGTCCGATTCGACCTCATGACCGAGGTACCCGAGATCCCCGTAGAGCAGATCCAGCAGCGTGTGGTGGCTATGTGGCTGGGGAGCTTCTACGGAAGCAGCGGCTATGTCGCAAAGAAGCTCGGAAAGAAAGGGCTTCGCGAGTTTCAGGATATGGGCGCCCACCAGGTCGCCGGGACCTTCAAGAGGCTGGAGCTCTCCGAGCCGAAGGATCTCGCATTTGCCGTCGCGACCAACGACAAGAACCTCTTCGGCTCCGCCGTCTCGGTGGAGGAGGGGGACGGCTGGGCAAAGATCAGAAGGGAGAGGTGCGCCATCAAGGAAGGGATCAACGCCTTCGCCCGGCTGGGGGCGGGGCTCGTGGCGAAGCAGCACTGCAAGACCTGCGTCGAGAGCCACTGGCGGAAGGTCTTCGCAGACCTGGGGATGAAGCTGGAGGTGGAGGAGACCGATGACGGCTGCGTGATGAAGGTATCCCAGAGCTGATGATCGCACAGGATCATCCTGTAATCCTTTGGGCAAATAATTTAAATCATGCCCGGCATATTACCATCTCGGGAGTGTGATCTGGACATGATTTCAACGCGCAATTTGATTCTGGTCGTATCGGGCATCTTCCTGGCATCAGTGCCTGCGGGAGCCGACTACCTGGACCCCGGCAGAGGCCCCAACTACTCGGAGTGGAGGTCCTACTTCTCCGACCCCATATTCTTCTCGGGGGGCGCGCCCTCGAAGGTCGACTACAGCCAGTACTACCCCTACTTTGGATCGAGGATCTTCAGAGAGCCGACGTCTCTGGGTGGAACGTCGAAGGCCCCCGCCGTCCTGGGGAAGGTGGCAAGAAAGCTAGCCGAGGAGAGGGCCCGAGCCATCGCCTCGGCCTCCGACGGCCCCACCACCCTGAGACCCGGGTACAGCAGGATGATAAACCCGGAGGCTCTGCCGTCGAGGAAGAACTGGACAAGGACGATGGAGTATGTAAGAGATCGGTCCTCGGTGAGGGTCCTGGAGGGTGGAGAATGGACCCACCCCCAGGACGTCCAGAAGATGTATTGACCTTATGCAATTTGACTGCGGCATTTGACGCGAGGCGAGCCCATCCTCCTGGGCCGGTGGGTTTCGGAGACGGATCGATCCCCGAGGGAGGGTGGGCTCCTTGGAGGGGCGGTTTTTTACCTGGAAGATCGGCGGTGTCTGTACATAACCGATATGGCGTCGGCGCACTGCTCCGGGGTCTGGTAGACGGGTATCCCGGCATTTTCCATCCTGATAACCTCGTCCATGGCGAACTCCTTTCCGGCGACGCAGACCGTGATGGGCTTTCCCCGATAGTCGACCTTCCCCAGGGGCTCGACGTAGCTTCCCAGGATCTCGGCCTGGAGGATGACGATGAAGCTTCCCACGTCCTCGCTCTCGACTCCGATCTCGATCGTCCTCTTCACCGTCTCGGCGTCCATGCTGAAGGTGTAATCGACGGGGTTTGTCCCGCCGACGTACTCCGGCAGAAGGTCGAGGAGCCTCTCTTTGAGGTGCTCCTCCAGCTCTGCGAGCCTCATCCCCTCGTCGATGACGGCGTCGGCGGAGATGACCCCAAGAGACCCGGCGTAGGTGATGATGAAGACCCCTTCCTTCTCGGGGAAGGGCTGCTTGGATACCGCCCTCGCCAGGTTGAACATATGCTCGTAGTCCCTCGCCCTGATCACTCCCGCCTGCGAGAAGACGGCGCTGTAGACGAGGTCGTCGCCGGCCATGGAGGCCGTATGCGATGCGACCGCCCTCTTTCCCGCCTCGGTCCGGCCGGACTTGAGGGCGATGATCGGCTTCTCCCTCGTTATCCTCTTGGCGGCGTCGATGAACCGTCTTCCGCCCTTCACCGACTCCAGGTACATGCAGACGACCTCGACGTTCTCGTCTTGGCTCACAGCCTCCAGCATATCCGTCTCGTTGATGTCGAGCTTGTTTCCTATCGTCGCCACGATACCGAAGTCCATGATGTGGCGCAGACCCCATAGCATCCCGGCGGCGCAGACCCCCGCCTGGGATATGAGGCCGATGTTCCCCTTCGAGAGGGCGTCGACGATCCCGATCGACTGGACCATGCTGCAGTGGGTGTTGATGATCCCCGAGCAGTTCGGCCCAAGGAGTCTCACCCCTCGGCTGTCCGTGATCGCCTTCATCTCCTCCTCGATCTTCCGCCCCTCCTCCCCCATCTCGGCGAAGCCCGCCGACTCGACGATGACGTACTTGACGCCGCAGTCGCAGCACTCCCTCACCACCTCCGGGGTCATGGAGGCCTGGACGAGGATGACGGCGACGTCTATCGGCTTATTGACGGCGCTGATCCTCGGGTAGGCCTTCACCCCCAGGATCGACTCGGCTTTGGGGTTGATGGGGTATAGCTCCCCTTTGAAGTCATGGCTTATGAGGTTGGAGAAGACGTTCCAGCCGAGCTTTCCCCTCGTCCCCGAGGCGCCGATGACGGCGATGCTCTTCGGATAGAACAGTTCCCGCAGGTCCTGGACCTTCGCTGGGGCCGCTTCCGCCTCCTCCGGCACGTCGCCGAGGATTATCCTTGCGTCGACTACGGTGTACCCGTCGGGGTAGAGGAATACGGGGTTTAAGTCCATCTCGGCTATCTCCGGGTGTTCCACCACCAGGTCGGAGATCCGGAGCAAAAGCCTCTTCAGGGCCGGGATGTCTGCCGACCTGCCCCGGTACCCCTCCAGGAGGGAGCGCCCCTTTATCCCCCGTATCATCTCATCGGCGTCCGCCTCCGTTATGGGGATCGACCGGAGGGATACGTCCTGGAGGATCTCGACGAAGATACCCCCGAGGCCGAACATGAGTATGGGGCCGAAGGTGGGGTCTCTGGCGACCCCCACGATCGCCTCGGTCCCGGGCCTGGCCATCTCCTGGACGGCGACCCCGGCGATCTCCTTCTCAGCGAAAGCCTCCATCATTTCGCGGTACGCCCCCCTCACCTCCCCGGGCCCCGGAAGGTCGAGGGCGACGCCCCCGGCATCCGACTTGTGGACGACCTGGGGAGACATCACCTTCAGTACCACGGGGCCGCCGATGGACTTTGCCGCATCGACCGCCTCCTCCTCCGACCGGGCGAGTACCCCTCCCGTCGTCGAGATCCCCAGGCTCTCCAGGACCGCCTTGGACTCGTGCTCCATCAGGTACGCCCTCCCCTCCCCTCTGGCCCGGCCAAAAATCTCCTCTAACAGCACTCTCATCTTCTCCATCCTCCAGACTCCATCACTTCGGGATCATCTTCCACAGGTACCGGCCTCTTCTATCTCGAACCGGCGTTAAACCTTTCCGTCCCCTACTCCTCCATCGCCGCCGAGGGTGGCAGACCCCAACTCCCCGCCGCCTTCAGACCTCGATGAGCCGGTATCGGGATGAACCAAGGCCGATCTCTTCACCGTACTTTATCTGGAGACGACCGTCGGCCTCGGGCCAGACGCCCCTGAACTTATCCTCCCCCCGTCCGATGTTGGACTTCAACGCCGTCCCTCTGATCCCCTCCTGGCCGTTGACGAGGTCGAGGCTCGCCGCATCGATGGCGACGGGATCTTTCGATGCGAGGATCCCGACGTCGGGGACGATCGGCGCTCCGCTCCAGGGGAGGCAGTCGCAGTCCGGGGTGACGTCGATGACGAAGTTGAAGAAGCCGACCCGCCCTTCTTTCCCCATCACCGCCCCGAAGGCGTACTCCACCATCCTCTCGACGAAGACCGGGATCGTCTCCCAGTCCAGCTCCGCCGCCCCCTCCGGGCAGGCGGCGATGCAGGCGCCGCACCCGACGCACCTCTCAGGATCTATCCGGGCGGTGCCGCCCTCCAGCAGGACCGCGGACTCGGGGCAGGCGGATGAGCACTTGCCGCATCCGGTGCACCTCTCATCCACCACCAGGGGCTGGGAAGCCTTGTGCTGGTCGGCTTTGCCTATGGGCGGGGCGCAGCCCATCCCCAGGTTCTTGATGGCGCCGCCGAAGCCTGCCATGCCGTGGCCCTTGAAGTGGGAGACTACGATCATCGAGTCGGCGGCCGCGATATCGCCAGCGATCCTGGCCTTCTGGACCTCCCTTTTTCCGATATCCACCTCGACGTAGTCGCCTCCCCGAAGGCCATCGGCTATGATCAGGGGAGCTCCTGCCGCCGAGAGGTCGAAGCCGTGATCGATCGCCGTCAGGAGATGGCCGACGGCGTTATTCCTGCTCCCGACGTAGAGGGTGGCGGTATCGGTGAGAAAGGGGCACCCCCCCGACTCCTTCACCTTCTCCGCCACCTGGCGGACGAAGGCAGGCTTGACGTAGGTCTCGTTTCCCCTCTCGCCGAAGTGGAGCTTTATCGCCGTCATGTCCCCCTCTCCGATCAGGTCATCGAAACCGGCGGCTGAAAAAAGTCCCTTGACGCCGACGGTCTCCCTCTCGTCGATGTCTTCAGCCCTAAGCGGGACAAAATATACATTAGAGACCATAAATTTCTATCCTCCTCTGGGATGAGACCCTCATCGTCCAGATGTAATTCCCCCTTCACCAGATAAGTCCCTTATGACAGTCGGACGAAGGGGGACGGCGGGGATGGATGAAGACGAGGGAAAAAAAACGGATTATCAGGGAAGATCGATCAAGGGGACGAGACCCCACCCTCCGTCTCTTCGACTGCGGCCTTAAGCCCCTTTCCCCCAAACCCATCTACAAGCACGGCAGCCAGTCGACGGCCCCGGTGGTGTCGCTCTCGTTCTTGAAGAGCTGGATGTACTTCTCTATCGAGAATACCCCGACGAGATCCTCGACGGACCTTCCCACCTCGAAGGGCCTCTTCGCACCCTCGATCTTCTCTACGGAGAGCCAACCGATGTGGCCGACGCCGATGACGTTGGCGTTGAAGCTCGCCTCGATCCCGCTGTTGTTCACCTCGTTGAGAGGGCTGTTTCCTACAGTGCTGATCTGGGTGCTCTTCATCAGGCTCTCGGCAGATGTGTAGCTCTCGGTGACCACCGCTCCGGCATCGTAGTTCGCGACGCAGAGCCTGTCCACCCACTTCCTGTCGTAGGTGCCGGTCTGGTAGCTGACCGGGAAGTACTCGAAGGTCGCCTCCTGGGTGTAGTTTATGGTGTTGCGGTGGACGGAAAGCTCGAACTCGGTCCGATCGTAGAAGCTGCCGCTCCCCGAGATCCTCTCGACGATCTTCTGGCCGCTGTACCCCTGGGCGGTCTGGCCGATGAGCTCGTGGCTCCTATAGCCCACCCCCTGGATCACCGACCGCTCGTATATGTAATTGGCAGCCGCAGCTGACCCCAACAAAACCAGCATCGAGATCAGGACAGCGCAGCATAGCCGGTTCAAATCTAACCTCCCCGAGGGATCGGTGACGGCCTTATCGTTTAAAAACGTATCGAGATATTTCCGGTTTAAGAAATAAATTAATCTGGTGGGGAGACCTCCTCCGGCTTCCGGCCGGGGGTCCGCAGATCCGGAAGCGACATCAATAGCCCGACCAGCTCCTCGATCAATCTATCGTCGAAGGGCGGGCGTCCGTCCACATTTCTGATGGGGTTACTAACGTCGATTGCCCCGAGGACGATCTTGGGAAGCTTTGACCTCTTGAACCCCTCGATGATGGCGTAATCGACGCCGCCATCTTCCAGCTCCGCCAGCGCCGAATCTAGCCCTCCGCCCCTCGCCACCTTGAAGGTGACCCCGTCCTTTCCTACCCCCACCACCACGTCCGCCCCCGCATCGAAGTGGCGCCTTGTATCGCCCCTGTCCTCGATCTCGTGATCGGGCATGTTCTTGACCGTCCCCACCCGGCCACGGCCCGCAAGAGCCCTGACCATCGCCTCCACGAGAGCGGTCTTCCCCGACTTCTTCGGCCCCACCACAGATACCGCCTTCAATATATCGCCCCCGCTCCTATCGCCAGACTCCTCGACTTCTTCCGGCCGTCGCCCCGACGCCCTCCTGCCATCTCCTCGTCTCCTTCCGCCGCCGATCAGCCCGTCATCAGGGTTGCGAGGAACCTGGCGTAGATCGACAGGTCCTCGATCGTCACGTTCTCGTCGGGTCCGTGGGGGTTGGAGTCGGTCTGACGGCCGACGCCGTAGGCGCAGGTGGGGATCTTCGTCACCTCCACCACCCGGGCCTGATCGAGGCTGTACTGGGCCCCGGCCAGGCGGGGCCTCTTCCCCGACGCCTTCTCCAGAGCGGACCTCACCTCCGCCACCCAGGGGTGGTCTGGATCGATCCTCATGGGTGGGTAGCCCATCCAGGACCTCCATTCGAGGTCTACGGGGAGGGCGGCGACGGCCTCCTCCATCTCGGCGGCGGCCTCCTCCATCCTCTCCTCGGGGATGACCCTCCGGTCCCCCCCGATGACGCACCTCTCGGGGACGATGTTCTCCTTGACGCCGCCCCTGATGACCGTGACGTTCAGCATCGGCCGGACGCGATCTACCCCGAAGGCGGCAAGCTCCGAGGAGGCGGGGAGGGCCGACCTCCTCGCCTCGACCTTCTTCTTCAGATCCAGGAGCGCCTCTATCACCGGGAGCGCCTTCTCGATGGCGTTCTCCCCGAGGAAGCTCGCCCCGGAGTGGACAGCTCTCCCCCGGACCGTCACCTCCCAGCTGATCACCCCGTTACATCCGATGATGACGTCGTCGGAGAAGCTGTCCATGCAGAGCATTTTCTCGCCCCTGACGAGCCCCTCGTCGGCGAAGTAGCAGAGGCCGGAGTAGCCCCCCACCTCCTCGTCTGTGGTGAGAAGGACCTCCAGGTTGTAACGGTGGCGGCCGCAGGCGTCCACGGCCCTGAGGGCGGCGATGAGGGCCGCCACCGCCCCCTTGGAGTCGGCGACCCCCCGGCCGTAGATCCTATCGCCCCGGACCTCCAGGCCGAAGGGGTCGCAGGTCCAGCCCTCCCCGGCGGGGACGACGTCGAGGTGGGTGTAGATCACTAGGGTCTCCTCGGCCCCGACGTCGAGGCTGGCCCGCAGGTTCGCCCTCTCTCCGGCGAGGCCTCTCCCGCCGCACCTCTCTTCGAAGAGGTCCTGGGGCATCACCACCTTCTCAGTCTCAAAGCCCAGGCCCTCGAAGATGGGCATCAGGTGGCCGACGATCTCGCTGTAGAACGTGCCTGGGGGGGCTACGGTCCTGTATCTCACCAGATCCCTCAGAACCTCCAGCATCTCGGAGGCCCGCGAATCCAGGTATCTATAAAGCTCCATGTATCTCAGCAGTTTCATCCTGGTCAGAGCCCTATTAAAGGCTTCTCTGACCTCTCCTTCTTTGGAGGCCCTCGATTACGGCGCCACCCCCTTCAGAAGATCGAGGCACTTTGCAAGAAGCCTCGGGAAGATCTCTCTCTCATGCTGCCCCCTAGATCCCTCCCGGGGCGGAGACGAGGCTGACGACGGCTATCGTCAACAGTCCCACCAGGATCATCTTCAACCCCGAGGCGATCATCCGCTCCTGGCTGATTTTCGCGAGGAATAGCCCCAGGAAGAAGAGGCAAGCGAGGCCCAGGCCCAGGGAGAGGCGGAAGGCCTCCTCCATATCGATCGCCGGGACCAAGAGGTATGGGAGGACGAGGATGATCGCTCCGATGGCGGGGCTGATCCCGTTCACCAGGGCGACGACGACGGTGGCGAACTGTGAGGCCCTCGCAAACTGGCTCTTCTTGAGGTCGGCGAGCATGGCGGACTCCAGCTTCTTCAGGTCCCTCCTCCTCTCCGCCCGTTCCGCGAGATAGGCGCTGCTCATGCCAGAAATGCCCAGGGCTATGCTCCCTCCCACTCCAGCCTTTACGACTATCTCGGGGTCGGATAGCCCCGAGTAGTGGGCACCGATGACCACCCCCATGATGGTGAGGATGCCGTCGAAGGCGTTCATGACGAATAGACGCCTAGCTATCCTGAAGGCCTCGCTCACCCGGAGGTAAGTCCTGAACCTGTTCAAGCTTTGATCCATATCTTGCTAGTCGCCTCTATCTCTTCGGCTCAATCTCTGGCGAGCAGAGACCTCCCCGTCATGGCTGGAGGGGGCGCCAGGCCCAGAAGCTCCAGGACCGTAGGGGCGACGTCGGCGAGGATCCCGCCGTCCCGGAGCCGCTCCCTTCGGCCGTCTTTGGCGAGGATGAAGGGTACCCGGTTTGAGGTGTGGGCGGTATGGTGCTGGCCTGTACTCCTGTCCTCCATCTTCTCGGCGTTACCGTGATCTGAGGTCAGGAGGACGGCGCCGCCCCGGGCCAGAACCTCCGCCACCACCCTGCCGACGCACTCGTCGACCGCCTCCACCGCCTCCACCGCCGCATCGAAGATCCCGGTATGCCCCACCATGTCGGGGTTTGCGTAGTTGAGGACGATGAGGTCGTAGACGCCCTCCCGGATCTTTTCGACGACGGCGTCGGTGACCTGAAAGGCGCTCATCTCCGGCTTCTGGTCGTACGTCGCCACCTTCGGCGAGGGTATCAGGAGCCGCTCCTCCCCGGGGCTCGCCTCCTCTCGGCCTCCGTTGAAGAAGAAGGTGACGTGGGCGTACTTCTCCGTCTCGGCGATCCGCAGCTGCAAGAGGCCCGCCCTGCTCACCACATCGCCCAGGGTATCGGTCAGGTGATCCGCCGGGAAGGCGACGGCCGCCCTGATCGACTCCTGGTATTCGGTCATGCAGACGAAGGTGACGGCCATCTTCTCCGTCTCGAACTCGCAGAAGTCGGGGGTGGTGAAGGCCTTGGTTATCTGGCGGGCCCTATCGGGCCTGAAGTTGAAGAATATGATGGCGTCGCCGTCTTCGACCGTACCCTCCGGGTCGACGACCGTCGGCCTGAGAAACTCGTCGTCCTCGCCCCGATCGTAGCCAGCTCTCACCGCCTCCTTTGGGCCTGGGGCCTGTAGCCCCTCGCCGGACGTCATGGCGCTGTAGGCGAGCTTCGTCCTTTCCCACCTTCTATCCCGGTCCATGGCGTAGTACCTCCCCGCGACGGTGGCCACCTTCCCGACGCCGGCAGATCTGATCTCCTCCTCCAGCTCCCGGAAGTAACCGAGGGCGCTTCGGGGAGGGACGTCCCTCCCGTCCAGGATGGCGTGGATCCAGACCCTATCGATCCCCCTCGCCTTGGCGAGGCGGAGAAGGGCGTAGAGGTGGGTGTTGTGGCTGTGGACGCCGCCGTCGGATAGAAGGCCCAGGAGATGGAGCCGCCCCCCCCTCTTTAGGGCGGAGTCCATAGCCTCCGTCAGGACCGGGTTATCGAAGAAAGAGCCGTCCTCGATGGCGAGGTTGATCCTGGTGTAGTCCTGGTAGACGATCCTCCCAGCCCCCAGGTTGAGGTGGCCCACCTCGGAGTTTCCCATCTGGCCGGGGGGGAGGCCCACGTCGAGGCCGGCGGCCCCCAGGGTTGTCTTGGGGTAGGATCTCGCGAGGAGATCGATGGTGGGGGTTTTGGCGGAGGCGATGGCGTTGCCTTCGTCCTCGTCCCCCTCCCCGAATCCGTCCATGATGATGAGGGTGACTGGCTTCATCAGATCTGGGTGGGACCGGATCGAGATAACCCTTTCTCACCCTCCTTACATCTCAAAGCCATAGTCTCCCAGGAGGGGGACGAAGACGACGCCGCCGTGGTGCTCCAGCTCGTAACCCTCCTTCATCCGTTCCACCAGGACGAGCTCCTGGTAGCAGGAGCCCACCGGTATTACGAGCTTCCCCCCTACCTTAAGCTGCTCTTTGAGGGGCTCGGGGATCTTCGGCGCCGTCGCCGCCACGTTGATCCGATCGTAGGGGGCGTATTCGGGAAGGCCGCGGCTCCCGTCCCCCTCGAGGACGGTGACGTTTTTGACCCCTGCAGCCGTCAGGTTCTCTTTCGCGAAGACGGCGAGCTGGGTTATCCGCTCGATGGAGTATACGTGCCCCTCGGGGCCCACCAGCTCCGCCATCACAGCGGCGTGGTAGCCGGAGCCGGTCCCCACGTCCAAAACCCTCATCCCCTCCCCGATGTCGAGGACGTCGCACATGATCGCCACCATGTGGGGGGCTGATATCGTCTGCCCCTCGCCGATGGGGAGGGGCCGGTCCTCGTAGGCGGAACCTCTGATGCCCCGGGGAACGAATAGCTCCCGGGGGACCCTCCCCATCGCCGCGAGGACCCTATCGCTGACGCTCCCCCTGAGCATCCTCATCGTCTCATCTTTCATCAGATGGCCCCTCCCCAGACCCTTATTATATCTTTGGCCAGGGCCCTCGCCGGAGATCGGCCGTCGCGGAGCTGGATCTTCTCCACCCTGAACCTCCTCCCTCCCGCCGTCCTCACCTCTCCCACCTCGAAGGGCTCATCCCCCCCGACGGGGAGGGAGTAAGATGTGGTCTTCCCTCTCCGGTGGACGGCGACCTTCACCACCACCTCGTCGACGGCCCTCGTCCAGAGCGTCTTCACATCCCCGGCCCGTGCCCTCTCGTCCCGCCTCCCGCCCTCCATCTCGATGGAGGTGACCTCCACCATGGCGACCTCTCCCACCCCGTCGTCCACCAGAAGCTCGTCTCCCACCTCGAGGGTCTCCTCGGCCGGGAGCTCGATGGTGCGGCGGGATGAGGAGTTGACGGCGCTGACGATCACCCTGAGGATTGCAAGCCTCGTCCGCTCCAGCTTATGAGGATGGACCGTCCCACATACCATGCACCTGACCAGGTGCTCTCGTCCCATCTTGACGGTGGAGTGTTCGGTGAAGTCGGCGCAGTGGGAACAGAAGATCTCCTCTTGCATGGTCATAACTCCCCCATAAAAACTACTAAAAGGTGACCATCAGAGAAAAGGCTTCCGTCAGAGCCGAGATGAAGGCCTCCGATGGAGACGAAAGGGCTTCCCGTGGCCGGGGATGACGACGTCGGCCCTCTGCAGAGCCTCCAGCCGGCTCCTCCTCAGGGCCGGGGGGTCGGAGGCAAACTCGTCTTCCAGCTCCCATAGCGATCCGGGATCGGTCCTCTGGACGGCGCCGCGTCGCCACCAGAAGAGGTCGCCAGCGACGAGGACCACTTCACCTTCCACCGGCACCAGGAGGGACGCGTGGTCCGGGGTGTGGCCCGGGGTCGGGAGGATCTCCACCTCCGTTCCGGGGATGAACCTTCCGGTGGGGATCCCCTCGTCCTCCCTGTAAATGAAGGACGAATCTGAGACGTCCGCCTCCGGAAATAGCCTCAGGTTGAGGAGGTGGTCGAGGTGGGTGTGGGTGACGAATAACATCTCCACGTCCCGGGGACGTAGCCCCTCCCTCGATAGGCCCAAAAGAAGACCCTCTCTATCGGATCCAGGGTCGACGAGGACCCTCGTTTCGCCGTCCTCTATAAGGACCGACGATGGCGACGCCCGGATCCTCCCCCCTTCCAGGTCGATGACATAACCCTCCATGAGAACCGATATAGAAGCCAAGATCCTTCACCCAAAAATATCTCCCCGAAGGAGCTCAAATGGGTATAAAAAGGTTGAGGATAAAGATATGACGGGTGGCCCGATATCTCGGGTCCGTTCTGAGGTGGAGGGTTTATGCGGGTTTCATTGATGGCGCTGGCCGTCGCGGCCTCTCTTCTCCTCGCCCTCTCCTGGGGGCTTGGGTCTGCAGACGAGACTGATCTGGATGGGGACATGGAGGGGGACCTATCTTCCATCAGGCTATCGGAGAAGAGCTCCGCTTCCCGCCAGGTCGTGAATATATCGAGATCGACTTTTGGTGGAGGTTTCACAAAGATAACGGTTCTGAGAAACCCCTCCACCGGAACGGCGATGAAGGAGTCGTACCTCCGCGGCGGCTCCATCGATCGGGAGGCAAGGATGGGAGTCGACAAAAACGGCACCGTCATGGAGGTATCATCCTCCTTCGACGGGATGGCGAGCCTGGGGGTCCTCAAGATGTCCAGCCCCAACGGGACTTCGAAGTATCCCCCGACTTTCGAGGCTCGCGAGAGCTACTACGGCAGCTTCAGGATCGACGAGAGGATCGACGATTACGGCTCCAGCATATCCTCTGAGAGGGCCGTCTTGGGAACGGGGTTTGTGGCCGTCGATAAGAAAGTCGGGGACGATCAGAGGACCCGGGAGTCGGGGACGGGATCTTACCGATCCGAAGAGGTGATCGACACATATACGGGCTACATCGCAAAGTCCGTCTCCCTATCCCACCAGCCCACCAGCTTCAGAGGAGGCTCCGACGGCTCTGGGAACATATCCCTCCGGTGGAGAGAGGGCGTCATCTCCAGAGTGGCGGGGGAGAGCTACATAGGGGAGGCGTACTCGTCGATCGAGAGGCTCGACAAGACGACGGTCGCCCGGGGGACCGGCGCCATGGAGACGGAGGCAGAGTTCTTGGGGACGGCGAGGTACAGGGTCGTCTCAGCGGGCGAAATAGATATGGATGAGGTGTATATGGGCGACTACGCCCTCCAGAGGAACGTCCAGCTCGAAAAAGCCTCCAGATACGAGATGCCCCATCTATCGGTGACGAAGGAAGGGACCCTGAGGTACGAGAATGCTAAGACCCTCGCCGACTACATCATCACCATAGAGAACGACGGCGATCGGATCCTGGAGCCGGTCATCGTGAAGGACCTCTTCCCTCCGGGAGCGACCTTCGTCAGCACCGATCGTCAGCCGACCTTCACCTCCGACGGTGCAGAATGGTCCTTCACTCACATATCCCCCGGCGACATCTGGACCATCGAGCTCGTCCTGGACGTCACCGGATTCCGGGGAGCTGATCTGGTGAACCGAGTCGAGGCCTGCGCAGGTTACGGCGAGGATCTGGCCTGCGCCGCCAACTACTCCGCCATCGAGATCAACTGGCTATCCTGGGGCTCCGCCGACGGGATGGCCCTCAGCAAGAGGGGTGCCGTCGACGGGTCCGACCCAAATCGGGTCAGGTACACCCTGGAGGTGGAGAACCTGGGGGATGATACCCTGGTGGCGAGGGCGACCGACCAGCTCCCCTTGGGGATGAGGCTCATCTCCTCTTCCCCACCCTTCGCAGCCAGCGAGGGCGGCGTCGTATCCTGGAACCTCATCGATATCGGACCTGGTGAGACGAGGACGATCGTCTACGACGTCGAAGCTCTCTGGTCCGGGAGGTTTGTGAACCTGGCGGAGGTGGAGGCGAGATCCGTGGACGGGACGTCCCTGCGGCCGGCGACGGCGAGATCGGTGGTGGACGTGGAGAAGTTCGATGGAGAGCTGTCCCGGCCGGGGTGGCAGCCCCCCGATTGGGGCTTCGGCGATCCGGTGGGGGCGGATCTATCGGCGTTCTGAAGGGACCGACGACGGGGTATCTACCCCATGAGGCCTGAGGGCCCATGAGACCAGAAGGGGTGACGGAGGCGGCGCGAGATGTTCAGAAAGGAGATCCGGGACGAGATCGAGATCCGGGGCTCGCCGGAGGCGGTCTGGAAAGCTCTTACCGACTTTGAGAGCTTCGGTGAGTGGAACACCTTCATGAGGCCGGTGGTGGGGGTGGCAGAGGAGGGGGCTCGGCTCAGGGTCCAGATCAGGCCTCCTGGTGGTAGGGCGATGGCCTTCCGGCCGATGGTGACGACGGCGGTGCCGAATAGGGAGCTGCGCTGGCTGGGAAGGCTCTTTCTTCCGGGCCTTCTGGACGGAGAGCATATCTTCGAGATCGAGCCCCTGGTGCCGGAGGGGGTGAGGTTCGTCCAGAGGGAGGTCTTCAGGGGGCTCCTCATCCCCCTAATGGGAAAGAGGATCGAGGAGACTCTAGCCGGCTTTGAGGAGATGAATCGGGCGCTCAAGGAGAGGGTCGAGGGGGATGGGGATGATGAGGAAGGATGGGGATGATAGGAACGAGAAAGCCCTTCGGAAGGGATGCAAGAATGATCCTCTATAGCATGTAAGAATATCCTCAATAAAACTGTCAATAAGGAGGGTATAAGACCCCATGAGGTCGGTAAACCAGAAACTTTATATCCGATTATCCCTATAGATGGGAGCCGTTTGGTGTATCGAATGGTCGATCATTACCAACCAGCATGCCATTGTTGCCATGGCGAGGAAGAGTTCCCTCTTCCTGGAGATAGAACTGCCTACGTATGCCGTCACTGCGGAACGATCCCCTTCACCGACGGACCCCATCACGACGACAGATGCCCAAGACACACCCTCTGATCCGGGCAGCGACTGAGGGGAGGAGGTAGGCGACCTCGAGACGCCCAAAGGCCGGTTCAGGGACCGTATCGGGCGTCAAACCGATCATTTTTTTGGATATTCAACCTCAAAGCCTCCAACCACCCCTCCCGACGTCATCGTCCCGCCGTCGGCCTCGCTCCCGAGGCCCTCAGCCTTCATCCGTCTCGTTTTGACCCTCGGGGGGGGGGGCGATCTTGAAGATCGCGCCCGTGCTATCGACCGGCCCAAGCCTATCTGAGGCGAGGATGTATAGTTCGCCATCGTCATCGATCCCAAGGGATCGGATGAAGAGATCGAGCCTGCCGGTGGGACTGTCGGCGATATAAACCTCCTCCCAGACCCACAAACCCTCTTCAGAAGGGGTCGCCACCAAGAGGGTGCCGTTGCCCGTCGAGAAGCTGTTGGACCAATCTGCGAATATGTATCTGCCCACCATGTCGGATAGCGC
This sequence comes from Candidatus Methanocrinis alkalitolerans, assembly GCF_029167205.1. Lineage (NCBI taxonomy): Archaea > Methanobacteriati > Methanobacteriota > Methanomicrobia > Methanotrichales > Methanotrichaceae > Methanocrinis > Candidatus Methanocrinis alkalitolerans. The sequence goes on along the minus strand of NZ_JARFPL010000035.1, from coordinate 1,791 downwards.
TTGACCCCGGTAGATATAGCCGCCAACAACAGCCGTCCCCAGATCGTGGCCGTACTCTATGACCGGGTCGATGAGCATCTCGCCTCTGGCGTCGACTTCAGGACATACCTGGGGAGGATTCCTGGGGTCGGCCGGATCGAAGCAGTGGGTCCCCTCGCGGATGTTCCAACCGTAGTTGCCGCCTTTAACCACAAGGTTCACCTCCTCCCATAGGTCCTGGCCTGCATCTGATACGAGGAGGGCACCATCACCACCGGTATCGAAGGCGATCCTCCAGGGATTCCTGAACCCCAGAGCGTAGATCTCCGAAGGGATATCCTCGTCGTCCACAAAGGGGTTGTCGGCCGGTATCCCATAAGCCGCATCATCCCCCGTCTCATCGACATCGATCCGGAGGATCTTGCCCAGGAGGGTCGTAGTGTTCTGGCCGTTTCCGTCGGGGGGATGGCCGAGTCCCACGTCGTTTGCGCCGCCACCATCGCCGATGGGGACGTAGAGGTATCCGTCAGGGCCGAAATCGATGGTGCCGCCGTTATGATTGAACTGAGGCTTGTCGATGCGGAGGAGGACCCTCTCAGAGCCCATATCGACCCTGTTGGGGTCGTCGGTGGATATCGAGAACTCCGAGAGCCTGTTGGTGGAGTCCCAGCCATCGGGCGCCTGGGGCCTCAGGGGTCCGGTGTAAAAGACGAAGACCCTTCCGTTCTCGGAGAACTCCGGATGGAAGGCGAGCCCCAGAAGGCCCCGCTCGTCAAAGCCCGGCCGAAGCTCGACCATCCGGTCTGTGAGGTCGAGGAACGGCTCTTCAAGGACGGTGCCGTTGGGATAGACTATCTTGACCAAGCCGACCTGGTCGATGAGGAAGATCCGTCCCGTCCCGTCTCTTGAAGTTATGAACCCCATGGGTGCTGTAAAGCCCTCTGCCACCAGCTCAACTCCAACTCTCGGACCCTCGCCCGTCTCCAGATCCGGCATCTCCGCCGGGGCTACGATGATCTCGCCCCTCATAGACGGGTGGGGCGTGCAGTGGTACGGGAAGGTGCCGGGTTCGGATAGGGCCAGGTGGAACTCGCCACCGTTGCCCCTAATGCTCCCCGAATCGAAGGACCCGTCATCGGCCGTAACCGTATGAGCAAATGGATCGCGGTTGATCCACGTTACCGTAGTTCCAGCAGGTACCGTGATCGATTCTGGCTGAAACGAGAAGCTTCTGATCTCAACGGTCGCATCCAATTGATCTTCACACTGGGTTGGAGAGATCCAAGATACAACGAAGAGCAATGCAAAGAGATATACCCATCCTTTCTTCATCCTCTCACTCCTAATCCAATTTTAAATTCTTTATATGAGGGATAACTGTATAAAAACTTTTTCGCCCATAACAGGCTCCGAGAGACGTTAGTAGACAATTTTACATGCGAAGTCGAAAAGAGGCCTTCATCTCTGATCACCCCTCCCGCTTGATCGGTCCATCCAGGATGGGGCTTTCCATATTCCGCCCCAAGGTCCCCGGAAATCCAGGACTGCAGCAACCGCGTCGTTCCATGAGGGGATCCCTTGGAAAGCCGCCCGAAACTAACTCGATCCTCTCGACATCGCCGGACCGACCAAGACCCCGGAGCCGCTCATGGGTCATCGGTTAAGGAGTTTAAGCTTCACAATATTGGGCACTATCTAGAAATCGAGTGATATTCAGCTTTCGGGAACAAAATGCCGTTTTACTTTATCTCCATATCTCTAAAGTTTTCGCGAGAATTGGGTGAAATCTAAATTATCGCACAATATAGTTAA
>NZ_JARFPL010000034.1:0-25492 GCF_029167205.1 Candidatus Methanocrinis alkalitolerans | reverse complement strand
TCTCTGACGGGCTATAGAACCGAATGTCTCCCTGGTCAAAGCCGCTCAGATCATCGGAGAAGTCTGCAGTCACGGTGATCTCCTGGGACGATGTTGAAGTGTCAACAGCTTTAGGATCGAAATCGAAACTCGCTACAGTAGGCGGCGTTGTGTCTCCTATCGATTCTACTTCAAACTCAGTAGGAAAGCCCAATGCTGCCATCTCATTCCCAGAAAGGTACTTCGAGTTTCCGACCTTATCCCTGAGCCACATGTGGCTGAGCTTCCAGGTACCTTGCTCGCTATACTGAGGAAGATCGATTTTGTACTGGTAAGTCCCTTCAATCTCGTCTCCTGAGATTCGATTATGAGAACTGAACCATGCACCGATTGACTGACTCTCTGACGGGCTATAGAACCGAATGTCTCCCTGGTCAAAGCCGCTCAGATCATCGGAGAAGTCTGCAGTCACGGTGATCTCCTGGGACGATGTTGAAGTGTCAACAGCTTTAGGATCGAAATCGAAGCTCAGCACGCTCGGTGGTTCTGTATCATACTGCGCGCAGATTGGTTGAACTAGAAAAAGAGAAGCCAACAATACCAGTAAGCAAGACGAACCTGACACTTTTTCTCCCTCTCCACTTTCAAAAGGTCCATCGCACTATAAGCTTTCCGCTCAGCTGCGCCATCAATTTATCCGTCACACCGAAGCTACCGAACCGGCTTCAACGCCAGTAGTTTAAGTAGTTCCATCGCTTAGATTTCGAACCCCTCGTAACTCTTGGTCGCGTACTCAGATTACTGAATAGCGCTAACGGGTGACGTAATGGCTGTTTGGCGGAAAATACGTCCCTTGAATTCGATTCGAGTGGCGATTTTCAGTAGATCGAGTACGCGACCCAAGCTTTCGGCCTCATCGTTGACTATCTACTGGCTCGCACCGGCTTCTGGAGCCGTCGAAGGTCTCGCGCCTTTCTCAATATAACAAACTATATGACTCCCTTAAAACCTATCCCGGTTGATGATCTTCCAGATCTTGGACGCCAACTACGTCTACGACGCCGATGGCTTCCCGGTAGTCCAGCTCTTCGGGACGACCCCCTCGGGTAGACCCATCACCGTCCAGGCCTCTGGATTTCGCCCCTACTTTTACGCACGCATCGACGAAAAGAGGATCGACTCCGCCATCGAGGTGATCAGGGCGATGGGCCTCTCAGCCGAGGCGGTGGAGCGGTTCCGCCCCGTCGGCTACCAGAGGCGGCCCGCAAAGATGCTGAAGGTCGTAGCCAAAGACCCCAAGTCCGTCCGGGAGTTCAGGGAGTCGGTCCTCTCCGTCCCCGGAGTCCTGGAGGTCTACGAGACGGACGTCCTCTTCAAGAACAGGTTTCTCATCGACCTCGACCTGGGGGGGATGAGGTGGACGGAGGTGGACGCCGAGGAAGTGGGTAAAGGGGAGTGGAAGGAGAGAGAGGAGTGGAAGGTCGCGATAATCGGCCCCGTCCCTCATACCGCCCTGCGGCCCGCGGGGGCCGGTCCGGCGGTGGCCGGAGAGGAAGAGAGGGGAGGGGCGGGGGAAAGAGCGGCTAATGGAGAGGCTGAGAGGGTGAAGGTTTCCGGGGCGGAGGCAACGGGGGGCGCGAAGGCGATCCCCAACGCCCCCCTCCGCACCATGGCCTTCGACATCGAGTGCCTCCCCCTGAACGGAGCGATGCCGCATCCGGAGACGTCGCCGGTGATCATGGTCAGCCTCGCCTTCGACCCGCCTTACAAAGGGCGAGAAGACCTCGTCCTCGTCGGCCGGGAGGTCGACTGCCCCCGGGGAGACGTCCTCTGCTGCGGGGGCGAGAGGGAGATGCTCTCCCGGTTCGTCGAGATCGTCAGGGACTACGACCCCGACGTCGTCGCCGGCTACAACTCCAGCGAATTCGACTTTCCGTACCTGGAAGAGAGGGCGAGGAGGCTGAACCTGGACGTCCGGGTCGGAAGGGACGGCGGCCCCTGGCGGGTGAGGAAGATCGTCAACCAGACCCGGGTCGAGATCACCGGCAGGGTCGTCGTCGACCTCCTGCCCCTGGTGAGGTCGTCCTTCAGCCTCAAACGCTACACCCTCAGGAACGCGAGCCTCGAGCTTCTGGGGGTCGAGAAGCACGACGTCGACCCAAAGGAGATGGAGGCGCTCTGGGCCGCTTCCGGCGACGATTTCGCCCGGCTCGTCAGCTACTCCCGCCGCGACTCCTACCTCGCCCTCCACCTCCTCACCGACCTGCAGCTCCTCGACAAGTACATCGCCCTCGCCCAGACGAGCGGGTCGCTCCTCCAGGAGGTGATCGACGGCGGCCAGACCGGGATGGTGGAAAACTTCCTCTTTCGCAAGTTCCAGGAGCGGGGGAGGGTCATCCCCCCAAAGCCCGACGCCGACCTCTCATCGGCGAGGGCGGCCCAGAGCTCCGAGCTGAAGGGGGGAGCGGTCCTGGAGCCGAAGAAAGGGCTCGTCGAGGACGTTCTCATCCTCGACTACCGCTCCCTCTATCCGTCGATCATGATGGCCCACAACCTCTGCTACTCGACGGTCGTCACCGACGAGCGGCCGGCGTCCGGGGAGGTGGTGAGGCCGCCCTCGGGGGGGGAGTTCGTCCTCCCTTCGGCGTCGCCGGGGATCGTCCCCGGGGTCCTCTCCGACCTCCTCGCCCAGAGGACCGATATCAAGGGCCGGATGAAATCGGCTTCGGCGGAGGAGCGCAGCATCCTCGACGCCCAGCAGTACGCCCTCAAGATCCTCTTAAACTCCTTCTACGGCTACTCCGGCTACGCCCGGGCGAGGCTCTACAGCCTCCCCCTCGCCAACGCCGTGACGAGCTTCGGCAGGTCCAACATCCTGAACACCAAGGGAATGGTCGAGGAGATCGGGTCGGTCTACGTCCGGGACGGCAGGGCCCTCCTCCCCGAGGAGATGGCCGCCGCGGCGGGCGACACCTTCCCCGCCGGCGTAGAGTTCAAGCGGTTCGACCTTGAGGTCGTCTACGGCGACACCGACAGCGTCTTCATCCGCCTCAAGCCCTTCGGCGGCCGCGGGGTAAAGCCCGCCCTGGAGGAGGCGGAGCTGGTGGGAAAAAAGATCTCCGAGACGGTGACCTCCCGCCTGCCGCCGCCGATGGAGCTCGTCTTCGAGGCCTTCGCTCGCCGGGGGCTCTTCCTCGTCAAGAAGAGGTACGCCCTCTGGGTCTTCGAGAAGGCGGGCGGAGAGTGGCGCGACAAGATCAAGGTCCGGGGGATGGAGACGGTAAGAAGGGACTGGTGCGAGCTGACGAGCAAGACCCTCAACCGGTCTCTCGAGCTCGTCCTCATGGAGGGGAAGGTCGAGGAGGCCCTCGACCTCGCAAAGTCGGTGATCGACCGCCTCCAGAGGCTCGACCTGCGGAAGGACCCGGAGATCCTCGAGGACCTGGTCCTGACGAGGAGGTACACCAAGAGCACGGCTGCCTACAAGAACAAGCAGCCTCACGTCCAGCTCGCCGAGAAGATGAGGGCGAGGGGCGGCCCCGTCCCGCAGGTCGGCGACCGGATCCCCTTCGTCATCGTCCGGGGGAGGGGGCTCTTCGTCGACCGGGCTGAGGACCCATCGTACGCCCTCCAGAACGGCCTTTTGATCGACACCGACTACTACATCAATAAGCAGATCTTGCCGCCGCTGCTGCGCCTCCTCTCCCCCTTCGGGGTAACAAAGGAGCAGCTCGTCTGCTCCCCCGAGCAGCAGCGGCTCTTCGACCTCGCGCCCCCCCGGGCGGCGGCGAAGGGAAGGGCTCCGTCGGCGGCCGGAGGGACGGGCGAGGGGCAGGAGCAGAAGCAAAAGTCCCTCTTCGACTTCTGATCTGCCGCCTTCGTTCCCCTCCCCCCTTCCCACCCTCCGCCACCGGCCTCAGCCGTTGATCTTCTGCAACAGCCACGCCATATTCGAGCCCAGGACCCTCATCGTCTCCATCCCCTCCGCGTCCGCCTCCACCTCCCCGGGCGCATGGCCGAAGCCGAGGTTCCAGTAGCTCGATCCGGGGACGACCATCTCGCTGATGAAGAATAGGTGGTTGATCGAGTCGAAGGCGTGGATCGCCCCGGCCCTGCGGACGGCGACGACCGCCGCCCCCACCTTCCGCCGGAAGAGGCCGCCGTTGGCCCTGGCGACGAAGCCGGCCCGGTCGATGAGCGCCTTCGTCTCCGCCGAGACGTCGGCAAAGTAGGTCGGCGAGGCGAGGATGATCCCGTCGGCGTCGATCATCCTGGCGATGCATTCATTGACGATGTCGTCGTCGATGGTGCAGCGTCTGTCCTTATTCGCGACGCAGCCGCGGCAGGCGGTGCATCCCCGGATCCGCTCTCCCGCGAGCTGGACAAGCTCGGTCTCTATGCCCTCTTTCTCCAGCTCTTCGAGGACCCTTCGCACGAGGATGGCGGTGTTTCCGTCCTTCCTCGCGCTCCCGTTGAAGGCGACGACTTTCATTTTTATCTAACTCCTTCTATATCTCCTGCAGCTCGCAACAAACCTCTCCACCGGGAAGGTGGAGAAGTGGGTGTGAAGGTAGCTTCCCAGGGTCTCGTGCTCGAGGAGGCCGTCTTTGTTACCATCGATCCCCTTCCCGCGCCGGAACCGGTAGGCAAACCTCGCGTCCCTCGCGCAGTCCATCTTCGAGTAGTGGAACTCGTGCCCCCGGATCGCCGATCCTCTCGCGACGACGGGGTTCTCGGATACCACGTCCCCCTCGACGTAGCCGAGGGCCTGGAGCCTTCCGGTCATGGTGGTGGATGCGGGGAGGACCCCGGCCATTTTGTTCTCAGAATCGCCGTCCTTCGATACCACCGACTCGCAGAGGTACATCAGGCCGCCGCACTCGCCATAGACCGGCATCCCAGACTCGGCGGCCTTCTTTATCTCACGGCGGGTCGGCGACTCCTCCAGCGGTCCGGCATACAGCTCGGGGTAGCCGCCGCCGAGGTAGAGGCCGTCGGCTTCGGGGAGGGGGTCGCGGATGGGGCTGAAGAACTCGATGGTGGCGCCGAGCCTGCGGAGGACCTCGAAGTTCTCGGCATAGTAGAAGCAGAAAGCCTCGTCGTATGCGATGGCGATTCTTATCCTCTCGCCCTCCAGGTCCGGCACCGTCTGCGCCTCCTGCTCGGGCTCCGCCTCCGTCTCCGACGCCGGGACCTCGCAGCCGAGGTCGAGGATCCCATCGAGGTCGGCGTTCTCCTCGATGAAGTCGGCGAGGGCGTCCAGATCGTGGCGGCTCTCAAATCCCATCTGGAGCCCCAGGTGGCGGCTGGGTAGCGTTATCTCGCCCCGCCTGGGGAGGGAGGCCAGGATCGGGATCCCCAGGGGCGCCAGCGCCTCCTCCAGTAGGCTGCGATGCCGCTCGCTTCCGACCCGGTTGAGTACGAGCCCCGATATCTTCACGCCGGGGTCGTAGCTGGCGTAGCCGAGGGCCATCGCCGCGGCGGACCGGCTGGTCCCGTGGACGTTCATCACCAGGAGGACGGGGGCCCCGAGCGCCTTGGCGACGTGAGCCGAGGACGCCACCTCCGTCGAGTCGAGGCCGTCGTAGAGGCCCATGACGCCTTCGATGACGGCGACGTCTGCGCCCCCGACGCCCCGGGCGAAAGAGCGGCGAACGCCGCCCTCCCCCATCATGAAGGTGTCGAGGTTTCGCGACGGCCTGCCGCAGATGGCGGCATGATGAGATGGATCGATGAAGTCCGGCCCCACCTTGAAGGGGGCGACGACGTGACCCCGCCTCCTCAGGGCCGCCATCATCCCCAGGACGACCGTCGTCTTCCCGACTCCGCTGTGAGTCCCCGCGACGAGGACGGCAGGTATCATGACCCTCCATCGGTCAGGGGGCTAATTTACTCTTTCGAGAGGGAATTTAGAAGGAGGGTGAATTTAGAAGGTCCCGGGGCGGGATCCGGGATCGACGGAGGAGGGAGTTGCGAGACTGACTGAGGAAGGGACTGCAAGACAAACTCTATAACCGCTCCCGTCTTCAGACGACCATGCGAGTCGGAGTCGTAACCAGGGGCAAATACGGCGAGCGTCTCATCGAGACGATAAGAGAGAGGACCGACTTCGAGGTCGTCTCCATCGCCATCCCCCAATCGTTGCCGGATTTCATAGAGGACCCCGAGGAGTTCCTCGACTCCCTCGGCCTCGACCCCGAGTTCTTCTCTTCAGATCTGATCATCACCTACTCTCTCCACCCCGACGTCACCCCGGAGATCGCCGTCCGGGCCGGAAAGGGCGGCTCCGAGGCGGTGATCGTCCCCGGCGGAATTGGAAGGGCGGGGTCGGCGCCGGAGCTACAGAAGATCGCCGACCGTTACGGGATCTATATCGAGGTCGATGAGATCTGCTGCACCCTCAAGAAGTGCGGTGTCGAGGCCGTCGACGCCTTCGCCGAGAAGCTCGGCCGCCCCCGGCTGCAGGTGGAGGTGGAGGATGGGAAGATATCGAGGGTCGATGTCCTCCGGGGCTCCCCCTGCGGCAGCACCTGGCACGTCGCCCGGGATATCGTCGGGGTCAGGGTCGAAGACGCCCCGCCCCGGGCCGGCCTCCTCTGCCAGATGTACCCCTGCCGTGCTGTCCGGGGGGGCGAGGGGGGGATACATACCTCCGGCGACCTCCACAAGTACGCCATGGAGCGGGCCCTGGGGCTTGATGCCAGGCTCAATATCCCGGACCAGTCGAGGGCGATAAAGATCAGGGGGAAGGGCCGGCCTTGAGGCGTGAAGACCTGGTCTGCGCGACGGTGGCGGTCCTGGCCGAAGCCGAGACCGTCCTCCCCTCATGGGTCGAGGAGGCGATAAGGGAGGCGGTCGAAAGGGAGAGGAATCCCATCGCCCGGTCCCAGCTTTCTGCGATCCTCGAGAACATCCGTATCGCAGCCGAGGGCGGCGTCCCCCTCTGCCAGGATACGGGCCTTCCCGTCTTCTGCCTGGAGATCGGCCGGGACCTCTCGATACCCCCCTTCCTCGAGGAGGCTATCGCCGAGGGGGTCCGCCGGGCGACCGAAGAGATACCCCTCCGCCCCAACGCCGTCGACCCCCTGACAAGGAAGAACAGCGGCGACAACACCGGCCCGGGGATGCCCGACATTATCATCGACCTAGTCCCCGGGGACTGCTTGCGGATCACCGCCTTCCCCAAGGGGGCGGGGTCGGAGAACGGCTCCTTCCTCGCCATGCTCAACCCCGCCGACGACCCCCTCGATTTTGTGGCGGAGGAGGTGGCGAAGCGGGCGGGCCGGGCCTGCGCTCCCGTCTTCGTGGGGGTGGGGATCGGCGGGACCTTCGATCTTGCGGCAAGGCTCGCCAAAAGGGCGCTATTGCATATGCCCGGAAGCTCGGATCTGGATATGGCCCTTCTGTCTGAGATAAACCGGATCGGGACCGGCCCCATGGGCCTCGGCGGCGACACCACAGCCCTCGCCGTCAGGATCGAGACGGCGCTCTGCCATACAGCATCGCTCCCGGTGGCGGTGAACCTTCAGTGCTGGGCGAACAGGAGCAGTTCTGCGACGGTGAGGGGTGACGGATGGAGCATCGACTGAGGACGCCGATATCGCAAGACGAGGTGGCGGCCCTCAGGGCCGGAGACCTCGTCTGGATCAGCGGGACGGTCTATACCGCGAGAGACCGGGTCCACGCCCTCCTCGCCACCGGAGAGGAGCTCCCCGTAGACCTCGTGGGGGCGGTCATCTACCACTGCGGCCCCCTCATCCGGGACGCAACCGTCCTCTCCGCGGGCCCCACCACCAGCGGGAGGGTCGGCAGGTTCACGAGAGAGGTAGTCGACCGTGGGGTGAGGCTGATCGTCGGGAAGGGCGGGATATCTGAGGATGCGGAGGCGCTCCGGGGAAGGGCCACATACCTCGCCTACCCCGGCGGCTGCGGGGCTCTGGCGGCACGCCACCTGTTGGTGAGGCGGCTTCACCTCCCCGACCTCGGGATGGCAGAGGGGCTCTGGGAGCTGGAGGCGGAAGGCTGGGGGCCGATGATCGTCGCCATCGACTCTTTCGGAGGCGACCTCTACAGGGAGGCGAAAAGATCGGAGATGAGAAGCGAATAGAGCTGAGGCGGGCGGCCGAAGAGGTCCGGTACCTCCTCGATCGGGGATACCCGTCGGGGCCTGCCGTCAGGTTCGTCTCCGACCACCGCCGACTCCCCCGGGAGGATAGGTTCGTCCTCACCAGGGTGGCGGTCCCGTCCGCCGTCGCGAGGTCCCGGCGAAAGAAGCGGACCCCCATAAATGAACTCTCCGGCAGGACAGTCGCCGTCGACGGCTACAACGTCCTCATCACCGTCGAGAGCCTCCTCGCCGGCGCCCCCGTCTACCTCTGCGACGACGGCTTCTTGCGGGATGTCCGCGGGATCTTCAGAAGGTATCACCTCTCGGATATTACAGACCAAGCCCTATCGGAGATCTTCTCGCTCCTCAAAGAGTCCGGAGTCGGCGGGGCGATGGTCCTCCTGGACCAGCAGATCAGCAGGAGCGGAGAGCTGGCTTCTGAGATCAGGGAAAGGATGGCCGAACTCGGGGTTTTGGGGTCCGCGAAGACGGCGCCGGACGTGGACAGGAGGCTGAAGAGGGCAAAATCTCCTGTTGCCACCGGTGACGGCACCATCATCGACGCCTCCGCAGAAGCCGTCGACATCCCAGGAGAGGTCGCGAATAGAAGGGGGATAGAGCCGATAATCCTCTGATTCTCGATCCCCCTCGATAGTATACGGCCCTCTTTATGTCCGAGCCTACTATAGTTATTTATTATATCCCGGATCAAGAGAGTACAAGCTAAGTCATCGGCAATGTAGGGGGTAAATCCGAGATGAATAAGATCAAGTTTATTCTGGCCTTCTTTGCGGTCATATCGACCGCGTCGCTGGGCGGAGCCATATGGTTTCCCTTCGTTCCCTTAAGCGACCTCACCATGGCCAAATCCGTGAACGCCAACTGGGATCCGGTATACAGAACCTATTCCTTCTCTCCCCAGGACGACCAGGCCGTCTCCTGGATCAGGTTTGCAAGAGACCTCAAGCCTCACGAGCTGGAGTGGTGGTGGTACGCGCCGAATGGACAGCTCTACGCACGATCCTTCGCCGTAGTCCCCCCCAAGGACTTCAGCAGCGGCGACTGGGAGGGAAAAGCCTGGAGCGCCATCCAGATCCGCGGCTGCGACGCCGCTAGGATGGAGGGGGCCTGGAGGGTGGACATCTTCAGAGACTGGATGAAGGTCAAGACCGTATCCTTCAATATCGGCAGCCAGTACGTCTCATGTTAGCCTCTTTTGGCTGACGCGTTTCAGGGATCCGGCCGATATCCCAAGAGGCATCAGCTCTGGCTTTATCCCCAAAGGGAAGCTTTAAAGTATATCATCCCAAATGGCAGAATTGTTTCAGACTTCGATCTTAAGCGTTCTTGAGGAGACCGCCTCTGGGGGATCTGGCCTCTGGAGATATGGAGGCCGCCGCCCGGCGGATCGTCAGGACTTCTGATGGGATGGACGGCCTGAAAGGAGGATTTGTTAATGATGATATCCGTAGCCAGCGGCAAGGGGGGAACCGGAAAGACCCTGGTGACGACTAACATGGCGGCATCCATCGGAGGGGTGGATCTGGTGGACTGCGACGTTGAGGAGCCCAACTCCTACCTCTTCTTCCCCGACCTGGAAGAGATGGAGAGCTCCGACTGCACCGTGGCCATCCCATTAATAGACGAGGAGAGGTGCACCAGATGCGGCCGATGCTCGGATTTCTGCGCCTACAACGCCCTCGCGGTCTTTCCTCAGCAGGTCCTTCTCTTCCAGGAGCTCTGCCACGGCTGCGGCGGGTGCGCCCTCCTCTGTCCCAAGGGGGCGATCTCCGAGGGGACGAGGGCCATCGGCAAGATTCACAGGGCTAGATCCGGAGGTGTGAGGCTCCTCTGGGGCGAGCTCTCCGTCGGGGAGCCGATGGCTACGCCTCTCATAAGGTCTGTAAAGGCTGAGGCGAAGGGCGACCTCGTCCTCATCGACTCGCCCCCGGGGACTGCCTGTCCCGTCATCGAGGCGGTCCGGGGCAGCGACTTCTGTCTCCTGGTCACCGAGCCGACCCCCTTCGGCCTCTACGACCTGTCGATCGCCGTCCAGGTGGTGAGGGGGATGGAGATCCCCTGCGGCGTGGTGGTGAACAGGTCTGGCATCGGCGATCGGGGGGTTTACGACTACTGCGAAAGAGAATCGATCCCGATACTCCTGGAGATCCCCATGAAGAGGCAGATCGCAGAGCTCACCTCCCGGGGGGTCCTCTTCTCATCCGTCATGACCGAGTGGCAGGAGAAGTTCGTTCATCTGCTCGGAAAGATCGAGGAGGCGGCGAAATGAAGCAGCTGGTGGTCATCAGCGGCAAGGGCGGCACCGGGAAGACGACGATGGCCGCATCCCTCGCGTCCCTCGCCAGAGGAGAGATGGTGGTGGCCGACTGCGACGTCGACGCTCCAGACCTCCACCTCCTCCTCCAGCCCCAGGTCCGGGAGACGATCGACTTTTTGGGGCTGCAGGCCGCCGTCATCGATCCCGGCAAATGCACAAATTGCGGCGAGTGCGAGAAGGCCTGCAGGTTCGACGCCATCTGTGACTTTGCCGTCGACCCTGCCGCTTGCGAGGGGTGCCGGGTCTGCACCATCGTCTGCCCATCGGAGGCGGTCACCATGGTCGATAGGGTCTCAGGCCATGCTTTCGTCTCCGATACCCGGTTTGGGACGATGGTCCACGCCGAGCTTCTTCCCGGCGAGGAGGCGAGCGGAAAGCTGGTGGCTATGGTGAGAAAGCTTGCATCGAAGGCGGCCGAGAGGGAGGATAAGGAGCTGGTCATCATCGACGGTTCTCCAGGGATCGGCTGTCCCGTCATCGCCTCCATCACCGGGACCGACCTCGCCCTGGTGATGACGGAGCCCTCCATCTCCGGGGTCCACGACCTCGAGCGGATCCTCGCCGTCACCGAGCACTTCGGGGTGGAAGCCCTCGTCGCCGTCAACAAGCACGACCTCAACCCCGACATGACGGAGGAGATCGGCGAACTCTGTCGCGACCTGGGCGTCGACCTGGTGGGAAGGCTCCCCTTCGACCCCGGCGTGGTGGGGGCTATGGTCCAGGGGAAGACCCTCGTCGAGGTAGAGGGTCCCGTCGGCGATGCCATCCGGGAGGTCTGGAGCCGGATAAGAATGAAGCTCTGATGCTGCCGATCCTGCGCGGCCCGGATCCCCCATCTCCAAAAATTCCGGCCATCAGGAGTAGAGCTTGAAGGTGAGGGTGGAGACGTCGCTCTCAAGATCGTGCTCGACCCTCTCCAGGGCGGCGAGGATGTGAGCGGTCTTGTGGAGCCCCGCCACGATCAGCCCGCCGATGGGGCAGAGGGGATGGGAGAGCCCCGCCTCGATCTGCCGGTCGCTGGCGGGAGCAAAGAAGCAGCCTCTGATGGTGACGACTATCCGGCCGTCCTTCACCTCGAAGGAGGAGCCTGCGATCGCCCCCGAGGCCTCGAGGGTCTTCATGAAGCAGCTGATCTTCTCCTCTCTCGTATCGAACTTCGGCATGTCGCACTCTCTGAACTGCTCCATCTCCTCCCATAGCCTGGTTCCGATGGCGACGGACATGATCATGAGGCCTCCGGCCCCCTGGGTCGCCTGGATCGCCTCGGCGGTGGTGGATACGAAGGTCATGATGAACTTCCTCTGGTCATCGCAGAAAGTGACGGGCTTCTCGCCATCTTCCATGATATCTACATCTCGGAAAAACGTTATAAATTTGCCGTTCCATCCTCCCCCGGGTGTTGAGACTTGAACGAGCTCGAATTCGGCGGCAAAACAAAGGAGCCAGATGTGAGGATGCTCCGCGACATGGACGACGTCCTCTACGACAAGAAGTGGGCGATAGGAGCGGAGAACCTGGAGCTCTACTACATGTATCGGGACCTCTTCCTCAGCAGGAGGGACGGCGACCTCTTTGTTGAGCAGGGGATCAGGTACGACATCACCATCATACCGCCCCTGATGCTGGGGAGGGAGTACGTCAAGACCGCGGGCCACTACCACCCCCTCGTCCCTGGAGAGACGGTCACCTACCCCGAGGTCTACGAGGTCCTGGAGGGGGAGGCGACCTACCTCCTCCAGAAAGAGGACCTCAGCGATGTGGTGGTGGTGAGGGCGATGGGCGGCGACAAGGTCATCGTCCCTCCGGGTTACGGCCACATCACCATAAACGAGTCGAACAAGAGGCTGAAGATGGCGAACTTCGTCGCCAGGGGGTTCTCGTCGATATACGACCCAATAAAGGAGAGGGGCGGTGGCGCCTACTTCCTCACCGAAGACGGCTTCGTCGAGAACCCGAGGTGCGAAGAGGCGGCGCCGCTGCGGGAGATCGAGGTCCCGAAGGTGAAGTCTCTCGGCCTCTCACGGAACCGGGAGATCTACCCCATCGGGAGGGAGCGTGGGAAGCTCGACTGGCTCGTCCGCCCCCAGGACTTCGCCGATCTCTTCGAGGGGTTCCTGGACTGAGGGGTGAGAGGGCGTGGACGGATCTGCGGATGGGAAGGGCCCTGGAGGTCCCAGGTGCGCAAGTTGTGAAAAGACCGCAAGACTCGGCGACAACATCAGAGACAACCGCGGCGGCAGCCTGCGAGCCTATGCGCAGCTCCTCCGCCCGCCTCTCGCGCCGATGGACATCGCCCTTCCGGGGGCGGCGGCCCTCCTGGCGGTCTACGCCACCGCCGGGACCCTCCCGGCGGCCTTCCCCTTCGCCATCGCCACCCTCGGGGCTTACTTCGCCATCACCAGCTCCTACGTCTACAACGACTGCTGCGACGTCGACGTCGACGCCGTGGGGATGCCGGGCCGCCCGCTGCCGTCGTCCCAGGTTTCAAGGTCGGCGGCCCTCGCCTACTCGGCCCTCTTATTCGCCTTAGCGGCCGCCGTCGCCTTTTACCTCAACCCTGAAGCCCTCGTCGCCCTCATAGCAGCGACCCTGATCATGGCCGTCTACTCGAAGGCGGCGAAGAGGACGACCCCCTTCTCCTGGGCCCTCGTCGGCCTCTCCTTCGGGATCGTCCCGGTGGGGGTCTGGCTCGCCATGGCCCCGGCCGGCTTCTTGAAGGAAGGGCCCGGCCTCCACGAGGGGGCGATCATCCTCGGCGCCATGATCTGCATCACCGACTGGGGGTTCACCAACTGCGACGCCTCCCGGGACGTGGATGGGGACCGGCGGGAGGGGATCCCCACCTTTCCCGTGACGTATGGCATCCCCCTGACGGCAAAGCTCGTCGCCGCCGCCTGGGTCGTCGGGGTCATTCTCTCAATAGCCCTGGGGGTCGCCACTGGCCTTGGGCCGATCTACTTCGCCGCGGCCCTGGCGGCGGGAGGGTGGATGATCGCTCAAACCGTAGGCTTCGTGAGGACCCCGACGGCGGAGCGGGGGGAGAGGACCTTCTACCAGGGGGCGAACTACCGGGCGGTCCTCTTCGCCGCCCTGATCGTCGACGTGCTTCTGCGGGCGACGGTGGCGGGGTATCCTGGGGTCGTGGGGTGAGGAAAAGCCTCGATGATTCCTAGAACCTTGTCCCTGTTATCGTATTGCTCGAATGCGAAAAGAGGTTTTGCTGTCGCGGCCTCAAGATGAAAATCCAAAGACGTCCGCCCCTTTGCGCGCTGCGCCGATGGTGCCGCGGACTATCTCGAAACTAGACGAGACGGACGTCCCGCTTATCCTTCACCCGATCATGCAGCCTCTTGTCGAGGGTGAGAAGCGGCAGGCGCTCCCGCTCCGCCGCCGCGAGGAAGAGGGAATCATAGAAGGATATCTCATCGGTAACGGCGATTTCGAAGGCCTCCACCAGAAGGTCGGAGGAGTTGAGGATGGTGCATGTGGTGCCGATGAACTCCAGAAAGTCCCGGAGAGCGTCCAGAGCCGTCTCTTTCTCCTCGCCGGAGAAGGTGACCCTCTTCCAGGCGACGTTCCCCACCTCGGCGACCGCCAGGTCCAGGGTTGTCGGGTCGAATTCGGCCGCGATCTTCAGGGACCGGGGGGAGGCCTCCTCTCTGAAGAAGATGGCGGCGATGACGCTGGAGTCGAAGAACGCCCTATCTCGCATCTCTCTCCTCTCTTATCATCGATGCTGCGCCCTGGCGGCTCTCGATCTGCTCATTCCATCGGGCCTCTGCCCGGTCCAGGAGGCTCTTCTTCTTTTTATCCCGGACCATCGCCTCCACCATCTCTCTGATCTCGGCCTGCCAGTCAACCTCGCTCATCTCGTCCATCATCCGCCGGACTTCGCTCTCAATACGGATGCTGTAAACGGCTGTTGACATAAGGATGTGTTTACAACGATTGAATATAAGCTTATCGACGACATCGCAGTTTCGCTAGCTTCCAATGTGCCAGGTATCCTACTGGCCGCGTCTTCGCTATCGAGCACCTAATACCTCAGAAGCGCCCCCACACCCTCCGAGGAGGCGAGGCATGCGTCCTCTTCGACGAACTCCACCTCGGCGCCGGTCCTCTCCGCCAGCTCGTAGAGCTCATTGACGACGTCGACGGTCGAGGTGGGGCCCCCGCAAATAGGGCATTCCTGCGGCCTCTTCTTCGCCTCCAGGGCCTCGCACCTCTCGCAGATCCAGCCGGGGATGGAGGCGTCCTTGAGGAGGACGAGGACGCTCACCCGCCCCGCCGCCAGGGCGGCCTTCGTCGCCTCGACCCCCAGGACGGCGAGGCCGCCTCTCCTGATCTCGGAGCGGAGCTCCTCCGCCCGTTCTTCCGACCTCGCCCTCTCGTCGGCGAGGGCGATCTCGTTTCCCGCCTCGAGCAGCTCCCTCTTGGTGGCGTCGATGGAGAGGTCGACGACCCCCAGGACCCTCTTTCCCATCTCCGCGGGGAGGATATCCAAAAGCTGGCTCTTCGCCTGGCCGGGGCCCGCCACCACCAGACCCCTCGTCTCCTGGCCGGTGCACGACTCCAGGAGGTCCTCGGCCACCTCTGAGAGGAAGGACTTTATCGCCCCCTTCCGGAGGCGGTTGAACCTCATCTGGGACCACCCCCCCTTCTTGTGCTTGTTCATCAGGTCGGAGGAGAGGCTACCCACCGCCTCCGGGACGTCGGAGCGGACGCAGAAGAAACGCGCCTCCCGGGAGTCGAGGAGGAGGAGGCCGTAGTCCATATAGTCGTCCCGCAGCTTCGCCAGGGGGAGGAGGAAGGGGGAGGTGTCCAGGACCATCGTCCGATCAGGCTCGACCCCGATCCTGTAAACGGCGAGAAGGGATCCGGGGGCCGAGGCGAAGACGATCCTCCCCCGCTCGCCGGGGATGGGTTTCCAGAATAGTCGGTCTATGACGACTTCCATCGTCTCTCGAAAAGACCCTTTGAGGTCCACCGGGAGGGCTTCCTCGATCGCCTTCGACCTCCTTGCGACAAAGGTGCGGTTTTCGGTCCGGTCCTCCCCCGAGGAGGTGGGTAGGTAGACGGAGAGGTATACGTCCCTCTCGTCCCGGAGCTCTGCCAGCTCCCGGATATCGATCTTCGTCACCGGGGTCAGAGCCATCTCATCGACCCCATCAAACTCGTCACCGCTCTCCATGAAGCCGGTACTGGCCTGGGAGGAGAAAAGATTTTCCTGTAGCTCCGATGCCGCCGAAGAGAGGGGGAGGCAGGAAGATCGGATCAGCCCTCGGGGGTAGGCGGAAGCTCCCTTTTGTGCCTTCCGCCCTCGATCCTCCTAAAAATAAGCCTGAGCTTATCGGCTCCGAACTCCTCCGCCAGATCCTCGCTTTCCCTCCCTTCCTCCAGGCCCCGGAGGATGGCGTCGGCGTCGGCGTAAGATATCCCCAGCTCCTCCTCGTCGGTCTGGCCGGGCCAGAGGCCCGCCGTCGGCGCCTTCTCGATGATCCTGTTGGGGACGCCCAGCTTCTTCGCCAGGGCTCTCACCTCGTCCTTGTAGAGGCCTGCTATGGGGAGGATGTCGGCGGCGCCGTCGCCGAACTTCGTCGAGTAGCCGAGCATGATCTCCGTCCTGTTCCCGGTGCCCAGGACGAGGCGGTGGAGGAGGTTTGCGTGCCAGTAGAGGATCGTCATCCTCACCCTCGCCTTCAGGTTTCCTTTGACCACCGGCGGAGCTTCGGACGCCGGAAGGGCCTCGAAGTAGCCGCCCAGAACCCCCGATATATCGATCTTTTCCGTCTCGATCCCCAGGATCGATGCGACCTTTCTTGCATCCTCGACGTCCTCCTCCGGCGTCACTCCCGCCTCGGGGAGGAGGAGGGCGAAGACCCGGTCCGGCCCCAGGGCCCGGGCGGCGAGGAAGGCGACGGTCGCCGAGTCGAGGCCGCCGGAGAGGCCCAGGACCGCACCTTCTGCCCCGGTCGCCTCCACCCGATCCCTTATGAACTCCACGATGAGGTTTTCTGCATCTTCTTTTGCCATCGATCGTCGGTATATAACTCTCAAATAAAGTACTTTTTCTGCAGAACCTTCTGCACAACCTTTATGTTCGATAAGCTGGTGGGTGAGAGCAGAAATTAGACGAGGAATTCGTGTTATGCGACTTTCGATGGACTTGGAACTGCAGGACATACCGGGACAGCTGATGCAGTCCCTCGAACCGTTCAAGAAGTACAAGGGCAATATAATCAGCGTCGTCCATCACCGAGATCGCAAAACTCCCCGGGGGACGGTCCCCGTCCAGATCGTCTTCGAGATCGATCCGTCAAATATCGAGAACATCAAAAAGCACCTGGAGGATAACGGGATCGTGGTGGTCCGCGCAGGAGAAGACCGGTTCATCGAGGAGACCTCGGTCCTCCTCATCGGCCACGTCCTCCACAGCGACCTCGGAGATACCATCAACCGGATCGACTCCACCGGCTTTGCGGAGGTGGAGGATCTCTCCCTGCGGATGCCTGGGATTGAGGAGCCCTCTTCCGCCTACCTGAGGATCAGGGCTACGGGCAAAGAGGAGATAGGAAAGTCCCTGTCCATCCTCCGGCATGTAGGGGCAGAGAAAGATCTCCTGGTGATAGAACCTATCGAGGCTGAGAAGATATGAGAGAGGTGAGGATATCTCTGGTGGGGTTCGGGATAGTCGGCCACGGCGTTCTGGAGGTCGTGAGACGAAAGTGGGGGCTTCTGAGAAAGATGGGGCTGGACATGAAGGTCGTCTCCGTCACCGACATCAACGGAACCCTCTTCGACGAGACGGGGATAGACCCCCAGAGGCTCCACGCTGCGAGAACTCTGGAGGGGATAGCAAACCTCGATATCATCGGGAAGGAGGCGATCCAGAAGGTGGACTCTGACCTGGTGGTGGAGGTGACCCCCACCAACATCGTCCACGGCCAGCCCGGCCTCGGCCACATCGAAGAGGCCCTATCTTCGGGAAAGCACGTCGTCACCTCCAACAAGGGGCCCCTGGTGGTGGCCTATAACCACCTACAGGAGATGGCCCAGGATAACGGCGTGATGCTCAAGTACGAGGCGACCGTCGGCGGGACGATGCCCCTGATCAGCCTCGTCGAGAAGAACCTGGTGGGAAACGAGATCCTCGGCATCCGGGGGATCTTCAACGGCACCTGTAACTACATCCTGACCAGAATGATGGAGGAGAAGTACACCTACAGCTACGCCCTCACCGAGGCCCAGGACCTCGGGATCGCCGAAGCTGACCCCGCCTACGACGTCGACGGGATAGACACCGCCGGAAAGGTCGTAATCCTCGCCAACTCCATCTTCGGGATGACCGCCAAATACGAAGATGTCTCCGTCACCGGCATCAGGGAGATCACCCCCGAGGCGCTCAACCTCGCCTGGGAGAGGGGCTACCACATCAAGCTGATAGGCGAAGTTCCGGCCCTGACTGTAAAGCCTATGCTAGTTCCGAGGAGAAGCCCCCTCGCCGTCGGCGGGACCCTCAACGTCGCCTCCATCGAGACCGACCTCTCGGGGACGATCACCGTCACTGGCCTGGGGGCCGGCTCCATCGAGACCGCCAGCGCCATAGTCTCCGACATCGTCAGCATCTACACCTCAAGGCAGATAGACGGCTGAAGTACGGACCATGACCACCTTTCTCGGGTTCGCAGAGCTCTGTAGTAAGATCGAGGGGATCGCCGGCTCCATAGAGAAGGCCGAGATCCTCGCCTCCTTCCTCTCGGATCTGGACGAAGCCGAGCTCGCGATCGTCCCCTCTTTTGTCACCGGCTCGCCATTTCCCGCCAGCTCCGAGATCCTCCTGGGGGTGGGGCCTTCCACCCTCTACGACGCCCTCTCCAGGGCGAGCGGGTCTTCGACGACGGAGATCAAGGATATCCTCCGGAGGACTGGGGATGTGGGTGCCGTAGCCGCCGAGGCGATTGGCAAGAGGAGGCCCTCCACCCTCTCCTCCTTCATCGGCGGCGATAGCCTCTCGATCCTGGACGTATACTCGCGGTTTCTGCAGATCGCCCGGGCATCGGGGAGGAGGAGCCAGTCCGTCAAGGCAAAAAACCTCCAGTATCTGTTCAGCGAATCCAGTCCCCTGGAGGCGAGGTACATCGCGAGGCTCGCCCTGGAAGATATGAGGATCGGTGTCGGAGAGGGAATCGTAAGAGACGCCATCGCCAAGGCCTTCGGCGCAACCCCGGCAGAGGTGGAGCGGGGCTACAACTTCACCGGCGACCTGGGGCTCGTAGCCCGGAGGGCGAAGGAGGGGAGGCTTTCGGACCTGAAGGTGGAGATCGGAAGGCCCATCAAGATGATGCTCGCTCAGATCGGGTCGGGGATACCCGGATCCCTTGCCGAGATGGGGACGGCGGCCGTCGAGTGGAAGTTCGACGGTTCCAGGGTCCAGATCCACAAGAGGGGGGACGATGTCGAGATATTCTCCCGGCGGCTGGAGAGGGTCACCCGCTCCCTCCCCGAGATCGTAGCCTCCATAAGAGAGGGGGTTAGGACCGAGTCTGCCATCCTCGACGGAGAGGCGGTGGCCAGGGGCGAGGACGGAAGGCCGCTGCCCTTCCAGGAGATCCTGAAGCGGTTCCGGAGGAAGTACAAGGTCGAGGGGACGGCGAAGAAGATCCCTCTGGAGCTCTTCCTCTTCGATATAGTATACCTCGACGGCCATCCTCTCATCGACGAGCCCCTCCGGGAGAGGAGGAGGATCTTGGAGGAGGTCGCAGATCCGAAGATCCTGGCAGCCCAGACCGTCACCTCCGACCCCGAGGTGGTGGCCGGGATATATGAGAAGGCCGTCGCCGCAGGCCATGAAGGGGTGATGCTCAAGAGCCCAGCCTCCCCATACGCTGCGGGGAAGAGGGGGAAGAACTGGGTGAAGATCAAGCCGGTGATGGAGACCCTGGACCTCGTCGTCGTCGGCGCCCGGTGGGGGGAGGGGCGGAGGGCGACGTTCCTCGGATCCTTCAGGCTTGCCTCCCCGGACCCGGATACGGGAAGGCTCGAGGACGTGGGGTGGGTCGCCACGGGGATCAACGACGAGATGCTGGCGGAGCTGACGGACCTCTTCCGCGACCTCGTCCTCGTCTCCGGGGAGGGGATGGTGGTGGAGGTGAAGCCGGAGGTTATCTTCGAGGTGGCCTTCGAAGAGATCCAGAAGAGCAAGAGCTACTCATCGGGGTACGCTCTGAGGTTTCCAAGGCTCGTCCGGGTGAGGGACGATAAGGCCCTCGAAGAGGCGGACTCCCTAGAGAGGGTGGCCTCCCTTTACGCCACCCAGAGGGGGAGGAACGGCCCCGGGTCGGGCTAGATCTATCTGATGGAGAAGGAGTTGTTCGTTTTGTTATTCAAGAAGCTGAGCGAATTGGGTGAAGAGGAGGGCTCGGCCCTCCTATCGAGGGGCATCGACGTCCAGTCCGTCATGCCGACGGTGGTGGAGATAGTAAACGACGTCCAGGAGAGGGGGGACAGGGCCCTCTGTGACCAGACGGAGAGGTTCGACGGCGTCCGGGTCGGCAGGTTCAGGGTCGGCGAGGACGAGATCGAGAAGGCCGATGAAGAGGTGCCAGAGAAGCTTAAGAAGGCCCTGGAGATCGCCGTCGAGAACATCGCCGCCTTCCACCATCAGCAGCTCGACCGGGACCTCTGGATGACGCAGACCTCCCCCGGGGCGATGGCGGGACAGATGATCGTCCCCCTCGACTCGGCGGGAGCCTACGTCCCCGGCGGGAGGGCGGCCTATCCCAGCTCCGCCCTGATGACCGTCGTCCCTGCGAAGGTCGCCGGCGTCGAGCGGGTCGTCGTCTGCACCCCCCCTGGAAAGGACGGGAAGGTGAGCTCCATCACCCTCGTCGCGGCCCAGATGGCGGGGGCGGACGAGATCTACCGGGTCGGAGGCGTCCAGGCGGTGGCGGCGATGGCCTTCGGGACCGAGACTATTCGGCCTGTCCAGAAGATCGTGGGGCCGGGGAACATCTACGTCACCGCCGCCAAGCTCCTCCTGCGGTCCACCGTCGAGATAGATATGCCGGCGGGGCCCAGCGAGGTTCTCATCATCGCCGACTATACGGCGGAGCCCGAAGTCCTGGCATCGGATATGATCGCCCAGGCGGAGCACGACCCCCAGTCGATATCGGTCCTGGTGACCGACGATGAGGATCTCGCCATCGCCACAAAGGTTGAGGTGGAGAAACAGGCTAAAGAGGTTGCCCGGCGTGAGATCGTGAAGAAGAGCCTGGCGAAGAGCGCCATCCTGAAGGCGGGATCTACGGAGGAGGCGATAGGCTTCTCCAACAGCTTCGCCCCCGAGCACCTGGAGATCATCGTAAGAGATCCCATGACGGTCTTGAGACAGATCAGAAGCGCCGGAAGCGTATTTCTTGGGCCGTACACGCCGGTCGCCGCCGGAGATTATGCCAGCGGCACAAACCACGTTCTTCCGACGTCGGGGTACGCTAGGGTCTTCTCGGGGCTGAACGCCGACGCCTTCGTAAAGAAGATCACCGTCCAGCAGATCTCTAAAGACGGCCTGCGGCTCTTATCCGACGCCATAACCGTCATCGCCGAAGCGGAGGGGCTGGCCGCCCACGCCGAGTCTGTGAGAAAGAGGCTCGTCGAGAGAAAGCCGGAGAACCTCTGAGATCCCCGGATCTGGCCGGGTTTTCGCCAGGATAAGCCTCGACCGAGGCAGCGGGAGGCGGGGCAGCAGATCGTCGCCTCATCCACCCGTTTTCAGGCGTCTGTCATCTTTCGATCCGACCCCCTTCCTTATGGCTTCACTTCTCCACCTTCTCCAGGTCCGCCGAGAGGTCGCCGGTGAGGTCGACCTCGAAGAACTCTCCTGCCGTGGGGAGGGCCATGAAGATGTTGGGGGTCAGGTCCAGCTCGGCCTCGGCCCCTTCCACCCGCAGGTCGAGGATGTGGCCTCCAGCCTTCCGATCATCGGTGATGAAGTGGAGGTGGCTTCCGGGGACGTTTATCCCCGCCGCGAACTTGGGGGTCCAGAACCCGACGATGGTCCCGGAGGCGTTCTCAAACTCGAAGACCGTCTGGCGGGCGGTGACGTCGACGAGGAGGGGGTAGGGCCTCTCCTGGGCGGGGACGGACCTCGTCCTGACGTAGGGGAAGGTGCCGTCGATCCTGACGGCGTAGAAGGCGTTCTTCGACGGGAGGGAGGCCTCCAGGATCCCTACCAGCTCCGTCAGGTTTGCCGCCTCCTCGATCAGGACCGTCTCGTCATGGTCGAAGAAGGTGACGGAGGCGAAGGGGGTCGTCAGATCGTCGGATACGACGTAAGCGACTCCGTCCTCCTTCACCTGGTAGCATATGCCGTCGAGGAGGATCATCTCCCCTGCGAGCTTATCGAAGGTCCCTATGCCGAAGTCGCCCTTCTCCTTCAGTTCGCCCACGGAGAGGACGCCGTCGTAGACGGCCAGGAGGAGGGCGTCTATCGTCGATACCTGGAAGAGGACCTCCCGGTCCCGATCTATCGAAAGTCCCGTCTCCTCTGCGGCGGCCGGGAGGGCCGCGAGGGCCGCGAGGATGAGGATTAAGGCTGGAAGAATTGGATATCGAGATATTCTCATGAGGATCACATCCGCAGAACGGCGTCTTCGTCGCTTTGTCGTCTGCCGAAGATCACCATCATCGATAGGGGATAAATTCTTCGACCGGAGGTCCTCGGGATCATGAAGGATGATCCTCCGGCCTCGAAACGGCTTTATCGAAGGGGCGATCTCCCATGACCGGACTATAAGAGAGACGGGGCAGCGGCCCCGCAGACGAATCAACTTCAAGGATGGTCATCATATTGAGAGAATACTTGCTCGGAAACGTCGCCATCGCCAGGGGCATCCTGGAAGCGGGGGCGGGGGTCATCTCCGGCTACCCTGGAACCCCCTCCTCGGAGATCGTGGAGCATCTCGCCCCCCTCGCCGAGGAGCATAGGATCCACGTCGAATGGTCTGTGAACGAGAAGGTGGCGATGGAGGTGGCCATCGGCGCCTCCTGGACGGGGACCCGGGCCGCCGTCACCATGAAGCACGTCGGCCTCAACGTCGCCGCAGACCCCTTCATGACCCTGCCTTATCTCGGCGTCGGGGGAGGGATGGTGATCATCTCCGCCGACGACCCCTACTGCCACTCCTCTCAGAACGAACAGGACTCCAGGCGTTATGCCGCGTTCGCCCGGGTCCCCTGCCTCGACCCCGCCGACCCCCAGGAGGCTAGGGATATGACCCTGCGGGCCTTCAGCCTCTCGGAAGAGTTCGGCCTTCCGGTGATGGTGAGGCCGACGACGAGGGTCTCCCACGCCAGGGCGACCGTCGATGTGGGGGCTCCAAGAGAGAGGAAGGCGAGCCCGGGCTTCGAGAAGAACCCACCTCGCAGGGTGGCCCTCCCCGTCCACGCCCGCCCCCTCCATGCCGAGCTTCTGGATAAGCAAGCAGAGATCGAGGCGGCTCTCGCGAAAGAGGCGTGGAACAGGTCGCAGATGAGGGGTGATGTGGGGATCATAGCCTCAGGGATAGGGGGGCTCTACGCCGAGGAGGCGATCGCGGAGCTGGAGGCAGACGTCTCCCTCTTGAGGATAGGCGCCTACCCCATCCCCAGGACGATCGTCGGCGACTTCCTGGAGAAGGTCGACCGCATTCTGGTGGTCGAGGAGATGGACCCCGTCCTCGAGGAGTTCGTCGAGATGGTGGCCAAGGAGAGAAACCCCGAGGTGGAGATCCTGGGCAAGAGGTCTGGGCATATCCCGAAGGTCGGGGAGCTCGACCCCCTCACCGTCAGGAAAGCCATCGCTCGCATGATGGGCCTTCAACAGAGGGGCGCCCCGACGATGAGCCCTGAGGTCCTCTCCATTCTGCCGCCGAGGCCCCCGGCCCTCTGTCCCGGATGCAGCCATAGGGCCTCCTACTACGCCATGAGGAAGGCCTTCGGCAGGGACGCCGTATATCCAAACGACATCGGCTGCTACACCATGGGGGTTGGGATGGGGACCGTCGACAGCTGCCTCTGCATGGGGGCGTCCATCACCGTCGGTGCCGGGATCAGGTTCGGGGGCGAAGAGCGGGGGATATGCGCCGTCCTGGGGGACTCCACATTCCTCCACTCGGGGCTCACCGGCCTTCTCAACGCCGCCTACAACGGGGCGAGGATGACCGTCGCGATCCTCGACAACTCCATCACCGCCATGACCGGCCACCAGCCCCATCCCGGCGCGGGGCGGACGGCCACCGGCGATATCTCCCCCACCATATCCCTCGAGGAGATCTGCCGGTCTCTGGGCGCGGGGCTCGTTGAGACCGCCGACCCCTACGACCTCGACTCCATGATAGAGACCTTCGAGAGGGCGAGGGATCATCCGGGCCTATCGGTGGTGGTGGCCAAGCAGGCCTGCGTCATCAGCGAGATGAGGGCCGGGATCAGAAGGCCCATGCTGAGGGTAGACGAGGAGAAGTGCGGCGGTTGCAAGCTCTGCGTTAGCTTCGGCTGTCCTGCCATCGAGTTCGACGGAAAGGTCGCCAGGATCAATGCCCTCTGCTCAGGCTGCGGGGTATGTGCAAAGATATGCCCTCAGCAGGCTATGGAGGTGGCGGAATGAGAACTTCGGATTGCGACGTCGTCATCGTCGGGGTCGGAGGCCAGGGGGTGATCCTGATATCCGAGATCATAGGCAAGGCGGCTCTTTCGGCCGGGCTATCGGTCCGGGGGGTCGAGACCCACGGGATGGCTCAGCGGGGGGGGAGCGTCATAAACCACATAAGGATCGGCTGCCGCTACAGCGCCATGATATCCCTCGGAGGCGCCGACGTCCTCCTGGCCATGGAGCCTGCGGAGGCGCTCAGGTACGCCACCTACCTATCCCCCGATGGGATCGCCCTGGTGAACACGACTGCGGTACTGCCGGTCACCGTCACCACCGGCCAGGCCAGCTACCCCGCCATCGAGGAGATCCTCGCACCCCTCTGGGAGGCGTCCTCTCGGGTCTATCCGATGGACGCTACAGGGCTTGCCGCCGAGGCGGGGAGCCTCCAGGCGACGAACGTCGTGATGCTGGGGGCCCTGGCCAGGCACATCCCCATCGGGGAGGAGGCGCTCCTCGAGGCGCTCTTCCAGACCGTCCCCGCGAGGTTTTTGGAGATCAACAGGAAGGCCTTCGAACTTGGAAAAATTGAAGTAGAATAGGCAGCAATTAGAGGACTATGGCAGAAGGCAAGAAGGAGAAGAAGACAGGAGAGAAGGAGAAGCCCGCGGCAGTCCCCCTGGGAGAGACGGAGGCGATCGACGCCCTGGCAGGCCCCCAGGTCCCCGAGGACCTCCCCGACGCCACCTGGACCGTCGAGCGGCTCGCCGAGGTGGTGGCTAAAGAGGGTAACATGCTCGTCAGGGCGAACGCCGTCAACGCCCTCGCCAAGAAGGGGGGTCCTGAAGTGGTGGAGCCCCTCGTCTCCGCCCTCAAGGACCCCGAGGACGTCGTCAAGGCTAACGCCATGGTGGGGCTCGCCGCCCTCGGTAGAGACCTCGTCCAGAAGAGGATGGCAGATCTCCTCATCGACGATGAAGCGAACGAGGAGATGAGGGGCGGAGCCGCCTGGGTCCTGGGGGAGATGATGGATGAGGAATCCCTCTCGATCCTGAAGAAGGCCGCCGAGGAGGACACGAGCCCCTTCGTTCGGGTCCACGCCAAGGCCTCGATCCTCGCCTACGAGCAGGCGAAGGCCCCCGGCGATAAGGAAGTGGAGAAGAAGTAGGACCGGAAGTGATCGTAGCTCAGGGGTTTCCGGACCGATCCGGGGGCCCCAACCCGCCTCAAAATCGATGAGGAAGAGAGAAAAATCAGTCCATTACCAGTCCATTACCAGTCCATTATCAGTCCATTATCAGTCCATTACCAGTCCATTATCAGTCCATTATCAGTCCATTATCAGTCCATTATCAGTCCATTATCAGTCCATTATCAGTCCATTATCAGTCCATTATCAGTCCATTATCAGTCCATTATCAGTCCATTATCAGTCCATTATCAGTCC
>NZ_JARFPL010000033.1:0-25919 GCF_029167205.1 Candidatus Methanocrinis alkalitolerans | reverse complement strand
TATGTAGAATCTCAGATGAAGAGGGAGAAATGATTATCAGCTACCGGTATCCTATATTTCCCAGTAGGGAAGTAGAGCAGAAGTTGGTCGAGGCTCTGGATACCTGTAGATGGCTCTACAACCGTCTCCTCGAGGAGATGAACAAGGCAAGGGAAAGCGGTACGACGCTCAGAACGTATGATACCCAAAACCTAATTCCTCTCCTGAAGACCGAGAATCCCAACCTCCACAAGGTATATTCAAAGGTCCTCCAGATGGTCAACTATACCCTCTGGTCCAACATCAAGGGCCTCTCTGGTCTGAAGAAGAATGGCAGAAAGGTGGGGCATCTTAGATTCAAGGGCAAAGGGTGGTACAATACCCTGAACTATAATCAGTCGGGGTTCAAGCTCGATCAGGACCACAGTATACTGAAGCTCTCCAAGATTGGAGAGATAAAGATCAAGCTCCATCGGAAGGTTGAAGGCAATATCAAGGCGGTCATCATCAAGCGTGAAGGCGATAGCTGGTTTGCTTTGATTCAGGCAGAGCAAGAACCAAAGCAATTATCTGAAACAGGTAACGTTGTAGGTCTGGATGTTGGCTTGGCATCCTTTGTCGTGGATAGCGATGGAAATTCGGTGGAGAATCCGAGGTTCGCAGAGAAGGCTGCTACAAAGGCCAAGAATATCCAGAAAAAGCTTTCTAGAGCTCAAAAAGGCTCCAATAACCGCCGAAAACTCGTGGATAAGCTGGACAAGGCCCATGAACGGATCAATAACCAGAGGGCCGATTTCCTCCATAAGCTCTCCAGGATGTACGTCAACAGATATGATATCATCTGTGCTGAGGATCTGGATGTCAAGGGCTTGAAGGAAAAGGGCAACAATAAAGGCATCCATAGAAACATCCACGACGCCTCCTGGTCAAGGTTCATGTTCATGCTTTCGTACAAGGCTCAAAGTGCTGGTCGAAAGCTGATAGTGGTAGACCCACGTAACACTTCACAGAGGTGTTCCTTCTGCGGTAGCATTGTGAGAAAGGAACTATCAGATAGAGTCCATGAGTGTCCCTATTGCGGTTTCTCATCCAACCGAGACTACAATGCAGCAGTAAACATTCTCTCCACAGGGATGGAACAGCCCGTAGCGCCCATAGAGTCAAAACCTCTACATCACGTTTCTGTGATGCAAGTCTTGGCGATGAAGTGGGAAGCCCTACCCTTTAGGGTAGGGTAGTTCACTTGGATCCATCTGCCATAATTCGCGATGATAAGTAGAGTCGCGCTGGCGCTTAGAACGCCAGCGCCACTCCCTCCAATGGCGCTTTTTTCAACTGGCAGGGGCGAACCCAGACTCCGCCACGATATCATGCCCCTGATCCCTGAGGACGAAGTCGATGAACGATTTTGTTCTCGGGCTTGTGATAACCAAAGATGTAGAGGAGGGAACGGCCTGGAAAGTGGAAGTGGTATCATCGGTTTAATGAGACCAAAAAAAGAGAATGATATATAGAGCAAATCAGGTGGAGTGAGGAGGCGTCCAGCCACCTCTTAAGCATCTAACCACCAGTGATTCACAGGGTCAATCTTCTTATCAGCTCTTGCGATCCTCTCCAGTTCGAAATCTCCAAACAAATGGCTAAGTCTGCCATCGTCCCCAGTATCCGCAGTTTCGATCATACAACATCCACCGGAGATGATATCTAATATAAAATTTTTCTCCATATAATAAATAGGACTCCGCTGTGAAAACGTTTCAATATATTCTATATTCCAGCGTCGTCTTCGTATCTCAAATCAAGCTATGAAAATTGCTAAAAGAGGGTATATGAGGAACTTTTAGCAGAGCGCCACGAATGACGTGTCAAACGGCATTTTAAGCGATCTTGGAGGGATCAATCCGATTTTTTTAAAGCTCTCTGTCCACAAACACGTTTTCAGAATAAAGAAGTTGGCCCGGCTCTTTCGAAGCCGGCACCATTTTATAAATTTATAGATTTTTTCATCCGGCGGGGACGAACCCGGACTCTGCCACGATATCCTGCCCCTGGTCGCTGAGGACGAAGTCGATGAACTTCTCTGCGTCGGGGCCGGGATCGCCGAAGGTGTAGAGGTGGAGGGCCCGAGATAGGGGGTAAGAACCGTCCTTTATACTCTCCTCCGAGGGCGCTACGCCCTGGTAGGCTACGGCCCGGAGGGAGCCGCCTTCGACGTAGTTCATTCCGACGTAACCGATGGCCCTATTGCTCCTGGTCACCGCAGTCTTCACCTCGGCATTGCTGCCGTGGTACGTGGTGACTCCAGGGGTCTCGGCCTCAACGCTGCCCATAACCATACCGTTGAAGGTGTCTCTGGTGCCGGAGCCGACCTCCCTCGCCACAGCGTAGATCCTCTCGTCGGGACCGCCCAGGTCCTTCCAGTTGGCCACCTCGCCGGCGTAGATCGCCTTCAGCTCCTCCTGAGATAGGTCGGTGACTCCGGCGTCGTAGATTCCCTGGCTCACCACCACGGCGATGGCGTCGTAGGCTACCGGAAACTCGACGAACCGGTCACCGTAAGCGACGATCTCCTCCGGCTTCACATCTCGGGAGGCCATGGCAATATCCGCCATCCCCTCGGCGACGTTCTTGATTCCGACCCCGGACCCGCCGCCGGTGACGGTGACGCGGACCTCATCCTGGATCATGTTCCACTCCTCGGCACAGGCCTCCACCAGGGGCATCACCGTGGTGGACCCGGCGACGGCGACGGTGGCCGCCCTCAGGGGAGATGCCTCCTCTCCATCCCGGTCGATGCATCCGGAGAATATGAGGATCGACCCGATCGCCAGGACGGCGATCAATAGGCGTACTTGCGGTCTATTCATAAAGATCCCCTACTTACAGGTGCAGGTTATAAAATTTATCACAATAGGATAAATAGACGGCGTTACGCCGAGTTATCGATTATACAATATATAGCCTATATATTTAATGATACAATATGCTGCCTATATATTTAATCCCCTAGTCCATATATTTTCGGGTTTGGGGTGGGGCCTCCTGCGGCCTTACCCTCTCCAGCACCTCTTTGGGATCGTACCTTATCCTGACGATCCTGGATCTCCCCCGGTGGCCTGGGCCACTGAAGTCGGTATCCACGAGCCTTGCGGCGTCCAGCTTGTTTAAAATCTCGTGAAACCTGGTATACCCGGCCCCGGTCGAAGCCTGAAACCTCTTATAAAGATCGCCGGCCTTCGAGGTCTCCATCTCAGCGGCGATGGCCAGGAGGAGGAGCTCCTCATCCCGGAGGGGCTTTAAGGCGCTCGAGAGGTGGACGAGCCTCGACCTCTCGTAGGCCCGGCCGACGTCCTCGCTGGATATCGATCTCGACGCCCTCCGCTCCGCCTCCATCCCCCCCCTCTTCAGAAGGTCGATCCCGACCCGGAGGTCTCCGGCCCGTTCGGTGAAGTCGGAGATCTTATCGATGATCTCACTGGATACGACCCCTGGATAAAAGCCCAGATCAGCCCGCCGTTTTAGGATGTCTCTGATCTCCTCCATCGAATAGAGGGGGAAGCTGACCTCCTCCGCCTGGAAGACCGAGCCGACCCGCGGATCGAAGACGTAAGTCAGGGCAGGCTCGCTGAGGATGGCGATCACTCCGGCCCGAAAGCCGGGGAAGGTCTCGTGGGCCCGAAGGAGGGTGTAGAGGACCCGGTCGACCTCCTTTTCTGGGAAGAGGTAGTTGACGTCGTCGAGGGCCACCACCAGGACCCGGTTCTCCTTAGCCATCGTCCGGGCGATCCTCTCCAGGACCCTCTTGAAGGAGACGCCGCTCGTCGGGGGGGAGTGGCCCAGGAGCTTGCTATAGATCCGGAGGAATATGGCGTGTCTTGTATGGTCCATCTGGCAGTTGACGTGGACGGGGACGACCTTAGACGAGTGGGCCTCCATCTCGCTGAATAGCTTGTATATAGCTGTCGTCTTCCCGGTCCCGGGGGGGCCAAGGCAGAGGGCGTTGACGGGACGAGCCCCCTGGAATGCGGGCCTGACACAGAACTTGAGCGCCTCCATCTGAGACTCGCGGTGAGCGAAGTGCTCGGGCATGTGGTCGAACTCCAGGACATCCCGGTCCTTGAAGATCGTCTCGTCCCAGAGGAGGATCTCTCGCTTCATATCTCTAGCACCCAAGGGCTCATCCGAACGGAGATGAAGCCTTTCCAGACAGAAGAGTAGTTGGATCGGCGAGAAATAAATAAGGTTCCCCGGCCCGAACTCGTCGAGAAGTCGGGCCACTCCAAAGAAGCTCCTAATCCGAGAGGGTCCGATGGATCGCTCTCTTCAGAGCGGCGCTGACGAGGGCGCCGTCGGCCTTCCCCCGCAGCTCCTTCATGACGAGCCCCATCATGGGGCCCAGGGCCGCCTCCTCGCCCCTCTCCCTGACGAATGCCTCCTTCTCGGCGACGATCCTGGCCACCACCTCTTCGACGCCGCCCTGGTCGACGCCCAAAAGCCCTGCGGCCTTAGCGGCCTGGGCCGCTGAGAGCTCGGGGTTCTTTGCCATCGTCTCCAGAAGCTGGGGGATCCCCTCTTTCGCCAAGCTGCCCCCGGCGACGAGGGAGAGGGCGTCAAGATATCGGTCTTCGGTCAGGTTCGATATGGATACCCCGTCCCCCTCCAGCTCCCTGGGGATCATCTCGAGGGTCCTCACCACCAGAGCTGGAGAGAGGGATAGGTCCCGGACCGCCTCCTCGAAGAGGTGGAAGTACGGCGATTCTGCCATGAGGGTCGCAAACTCGCGGCGGAGGCGGTACTCCTCCTCGAACCTCGCCGCCCTCTCGTCGAAGAGCTCAGGAAGATCGAGGGACGCAACGTACTCGGGGGCCACCAACACAGGAGGAACATCAGTCTCGGGATACATCCGTGCAGACCCCGGAAGGGGCCTCATGTACTCGCTCGTCCCCTCGGGGAGGGCCCGCCTAGTCTCCTCGGGAACCCCTATTAGGGCCTCCTGTGCCCTCTCCAGGACCGCCTTCATCGCCGCCTCGGCCCGGTCCCGGAGGGCGGCCACCATCACCACCGAGTCCCCCTCCCCGGCCTCCAGGCTCCTGCGGACCATCTCCACCTCTTCGTCGGTGATCCCGTAGGCTGGAAGCTCGTCGGAATGGAAGATCCCGCCTACCCCCGCCCTCTTGGCCCGGTCCGACAGTTCGGAGCCGAGCCGCCGTCCCGGCTGGATCTCCTTTCCCAAAAGACCCGCAAAGCCCCCGAGCCTCACCGCCAGGACGGCGCCCCCCCTCTTCAGGGCAGCCTTGATCACCTTGGACCCGGTCCCGGCGAAGATCTCGGTGACGTCGGCCACCCGGCGGTGGACCCTCGCGCCCCTCCCCTTGAGCTCATCTTTAATCTCCAGGAGGAGCTGCTGCCTCCTCGCCTCGACGGCCACGATCGTCTCGATGAGGTTCAGCTCCTGGACCCCCTTTATCTCCACCCTCGCCCCGTCCCGGATGGAGACGTTGACGTCCTGGCGGATCGTCCCCAGACCCCTCTTGACCCTCCCGGTGGACCGGAGGATCATCCCGAGCCTCCTGGCCACCTCCCGGGCGTGAGAGGGGGAGACTATGTCGGGGGAGGTGCAGATCTCCACGAGGGGTATCCCCAGCCGGTCGAGGGAGTATACGACCTCGTCCCCCCGGACTTCGACGATCCGGGCCGCCTCCTCCTCCAGGCAGATCGTATCGATCCCGACCCTGCCGGAGGAGGTCTCGATCCCGCCGTGCGAGGCGATGTAAGCGGTCCTCTGAAAGCCCGAGGTGTTGGAGCCGTCGATGACGATCTTTCTCATGGTGTGAACCTCGTCGGCGATCTGCATCGAAAGAAGTTTCGAGACGACGAGGCCAATCTCCAGCGCCTCGGGGTTCAACTCGCTGGGGGGCTCCTCGTCCGCCTCCACTAGGCATGTAGAATCGTAAGAACAGTATATGAACTTCCGGGAGACGAGAACCTCTTCCAGGGCGGCCCTGTCGATCTCGCCAAGCTCGCTTCTGGCCGGTCGCAGGCGCCTGAAGAACTGATGGTCCGACTCCCCCACGTCTCTGATGCTTGTGGGGCAGCCGCAAAAGAGCTTGGCGGCGGTATCAAGCTGCTGATGGATCTCGATGCCGCATACCAGACCCAGGGAGGCGAAGTCTGAGCTTTCAGGCATAAAGAGACGACCTTACCGCCTCGCTTATATATCTGCCTAAGTCGGTGCTCAATCGGTCCCCGGCGCCCGGGGAGGCCTCACCCTCTTGACCGCCTCTCGGATGTCCTCCGCCTTCACCGTCTTCCTCTTGGCATGGTTCGCCCACTCGACGGCCTCTTCGGCCACCTCCATCCCGTAGCTCTCCAGAACCTCTGCCAGGGCGTCCCGCGCCCCTTCGCTGACCCTTTTCGCCCCGGCCTCTCGGATTAGTCTGCTGACCGGTGCCACCGGAAGTATCGCCATTTGAGCTCCTCTCCTCCAATAGAATTCGGCCCTGGCCGTCAGAAAACGGGTTAAACCAGCCTCTTGCCCAACTAAAGAGCCGAATAGACTGCATGTTGTCCATCAAATCTCTATATATAATTTTCGTAAACTCCCAGCCAATATTATTCCAGAAAACCGAAGAAAAATGATTTTATAAGGATATACGGCCAAAATTCCCCCAATGACAGTTTATTTTAGTTCCGGGAAGATCGTGCCGTCGAAGGAGGCCAAAGGTTATTTAGGTTTCCGGCTCTTTGCCCTTGAGCGATATATCGACCTGGGGTGGCGAAATATGGATTATAAGATCGAGAAGGCCGTCGTATACGACGGCCCTGAAGATACCTACGGCCCCTGCGGATGCGGCATGGACATGGCGATCCTCCCGGTCCTCCTGCCGAAGATATGGTTTGAGGACGAGTTTCCTGCGGGGGCCGACGACCACGAGTTCTGCAGGGGGCTTGACTGCAGGCGGATCATGGGGATGAGCTGCAACAACATCTTCGAGCACGAGATGGGGGGGGTGACTTACCTCGCCAACTTCTCATGCTGCCGGGATTGCGCGCAAAAGGCCGTCGATTCCGGGTACGCTGTCCGTTCGGATAAGGGGTACCCCGTGGTGCTGAGATGAATCGTCCTTTGATATGGATCGATTTGGAGAAGATGGATCTATGAAGTACGTCGTTTACACCACCGCCGCCTGTCCGCGATGCGAAGAGGTTAAGAGGGTCCTGAAGGGATGGGGGATCGAGTTCGAGACGGTGGATATGGCCACCCCCGAGGCTATGACGGAGCTTCGGGTCAACGGGGTATTCACCCTCAGCGCCCCGGTCCTCATGGCCGGGGACGACTTTTACACCGTGGAGGATCTCTTCGATGGCGAGGCCATCAGAGACCTCGAGGCGATGGGGCTTCGCAGCTGAGCCAGCCCATCAACTCCGCCTCAAAACTCCATCCCTCGAACTCTATTTATGTCGAAGATGGCGGTTTTTGCGACGTGCATCACCGCGAAGGTCCCGGCCTGGATGGGGTCTGTCACCACCAGGTCTGCGTAGTAAGGGACAGACCCAGCCATCTTGAGGGCGATCACCGGGATTCCCGCCTCTTGTAGCCTTTCGACCTCCTCGGATATTCTCCCTCCCATGAGCGCTCCTGCCAGGACGAGGACCGAGGCCCTGTGGAGGCGGCCCACGGCGTTGACGGCGTCGGCTATGGGGTCTTCCCCCACCAGCGGGATCGTGTCGACGCTGATCCTCTCGCCCCGGAGGTTGTGCCGATCCGCCTCGTTGACGGCTCCGACGGCAGCCTGAGCCACCTGGGCTCCGCCGCCGATGATGATCACCCTGGAGCCGTAGATCTCATCGAAGGACTGGTGGACCGAGACCACCAGGACCGCCGGGAGAGCCTCCAGATTCTCCAACATATCTCCCGCCAACCGGTCGATCTCCATGTAGACGGTGGCCTTCCCTTTGTTCACCCCCCGTTCCAGGACGAACTGCTGGGTGTACTCGATGTTGCCGCCTAGGCTCGCGACGACCCCGGCTATATCTCGAAGGACCCCCGGCCTGTTCTCGCATATTACGTTCAATGCGGTGCTCATGATAACCTCATAGGTGAAGACGGATGGGAAGATCGCCCACCCGTCATATACCTTTGCTCAACTGGTAAACTTTAATATGACGAGTGAGTACTCGTCACCTGATGGAGTTTTGTCCCGATTGTAAGAGCATGATGATGCCGTCGGAGGGCGTGCTGGTCTGCAGAAGGTGCGGCAAGAGGGTGGAGATGAAGAGAGGCGATCGTCTCGTCAGCAAGACCGAGCAGAAAGAGCGTACGATGACGGTCATCGAGGACTCCGAGGGGGCGGGACTTCCCACCACCAGGTACAGGTGTCCTGAGTGCGGGAACGATACCGCCTACTGGTGGCTCCGGCAGCTCCGGTCCGCTGACGAGAGCGAGGTCCGCTTCTTCAGATGTACAAAATGCAACTTCACCTGGAGAGAGTACGACTGAGGGGATAATCTATATTTAAGATAAAAATTAATCTCTCCGACCCGGATAAAATTGATCTCTCCGACGAGGGGGCTTACGAGGATGTTCAAGGCAGTGATAAGCGCAGAAACCCTGCGAGATGCTGTGGAGGCGGTATCGTCTCTTGTCGACGAGGTGAAGTTCACCCTGTCAGAGAACGGCGTTGAGCTGAAGGCTGTGGACCCCGCCAACGTGGCCATGGTCTCCTTCAGGCTCAACTCCGAGGCCTTCGAGTACTTCAAGGCGACGCCCGGCGAGATCGGAGTCGACCTGGTGAGGCTCACCGACGTTCTGAGCATGGCAGACCGGGGTGAGAACGTCACCCTCGAGCTGGACGAGGAGAACCACAAGCTGAAGATAGGGGTCACCTCCCTCTCCTACACCCTCAGCCTCATCGACCCCAGCGCCATAAGAAAAGAGCCGCGGGTGCCGGAGCTGGACCTCCCTGCCCACGTCATCCTTCCGGGCGCCCACCTCCGAAAGGCGGTCAGGGCGGCCGAGAAGGTGAGCGACCACGTCGTCCTCGGCGTCGCCGACGAGCCCGAGGACCAGTTCTACATGGAGGCGAAGGGGGATATCGACTCCCTCAAGCTGACGATGCCGGGGACGGAGCTATTGGGGCTGAAGCCGGGTAAGGCGAGGTCCCTCTTCTCCCTCGACTATCTGGCCGACATGAGCAAGGCGATCGGTAAGGCCTCGGAGGTGAAGCTGGAGCTGGGCGTCGACTATCCCCTGAGGATCAGCTTCAAGCTGGGCCAGGGCGTTGAGATCAACTACCTGCTGGCCCCCAGAATCGAACAGGAATGAGCCTCGCCGACTACCCCTTCTCCCGAGAGGCAGCATTGAGGGTGGCGGAGACGGGGTACTCCCTGGAGGGGCTCGTGGTCGAGCCGAACCCGCAGCCTCGACTCTCCCGCCTCGTCAGGAGGAGGGCCCTCGACCGGGTCCTGGGGTCTTTGAGGGGGGAGATCCCCGATTCAGCGGCCCACCCTCTGGCGGAGCTCTTATCCTACCCCCTGGCCAGGGTGATGGTATCCTGCATCAACGACGACCTTTTGATCCGGAGGTACGCCCTCGCCGAGGCGAAGCTCGCGAGCCGGAAGATGGTACGGGAGGAGCTCGGCGACCTCCTCCTTTTGGCCCGGGATCTGTCGGTGGATCCGAGATACGACCCAAACGGCCTCTTTGTCCACTTCTCCGACTACCTGAAGGCGGCCTCCGGGATGAGGAGCCCCGGCTGGAAGCTGGTCAACCGATCCCTGGAGGCGGGATGGGTCGCCGTCACCGACCACGAGCTGGCCCGGCTCCTGGAGGAGAGGGCAAAAGAGAGGGTGCAGAAGGGGCTACCTCTGAAGGTACCCCCTGAGATCTGCGAAGGGCTCGGCCCAGACCTGACCCAGGTGAAAGAGGAGCTCCTCTCCAGGAGGGCCAAAGAGAAGGTGGACCTCGGGGAGGTGACGGAGGAGGCCTTCCCTCCCTGCATCCGGGGGTTCCTCGGAGAGGTGGCAGCTGGGACGAACCTCGCCCACACCGCGCGGTTCGCCCTCACCACCTTCCTCCTGGCCGTGGGGATGAAAGTCGACGAGGTAGTAGCCGTCTTCAACACCAGCCCCGACTTCGACGAGGAGCGGACCCGCTACCAGGTGGAGCACATAGCCGGAAGGAGCGGAACCGCCTACAAGCCCCCCTCCTGCGCCACCATGGCCACCTACGGCAACTGTCCCGGCGAGGACAGACTCTGCCGGTGGGTGAACCACCCCTTGAGCTACTACGAGAGGAAGGCGAAGAAGAGAGGGTCGGGATGACGGTGCCCCTCGAATACAGGCCGATGAGGTCGGGGGAGGAGGAGGTGGTATGCGACCTCGTATCCCGGGCATTCGAGGAGTTCGTCGCCGACGGATTATCCCCTGAAGGGCGGGAGGAGTTTTACGCCTACTCCGACCCCCATCTATTGATCCACAGGTCGCGGTGGAACCACATCATCCTCCTGGCTCTGGCCGAGGACGAGATAATAGGCATGATCGAGCTCCGGGACGACGGCCACGTCGCCCTCTTCTTCGTTGATGGCGATCACCAGGGCAAGGGGGTCGGCGGCGAGCTTCTGAGACGGGGGATTGGAGCCGCGATCATGAGAAATCCGGGGATATCGAAGGCGACCGTAAGCTCGTCGCCGAACTCCGTCGCGATCTACGAGCGGCTCGGGTTTCGCCGACTGGAAGGGTTAGAGGGCGACGGGAGCATCCCTTCTATCCCGATGGTCCTGGATCTGGGATGAAGATGGGGATGGTCTGCCGCGACCTTCGGAAGAGACGCCTCGATTTGGAAGTCTCGATTTGGAAGTCTCGATCTGGAAGCGGCCCTGGAGCATCACCCACCTGATGCCGCCCTCCCGGCTAAAAGAGGGCTCCCAGGAGGAGAGCCCTCCAAAGAACCGCCTTTTGATGAGATCTTTCCCCTTCAAGGGAAGGCTCGAAATCCGGGAGATCCCGTCAATTTTCTTTCAGGTCCGGAAACTCTTCTCTAGGGACGGGGATCTTATCTTCGTTCCCTCCGGGGACCTCCTCCAGGGTCAAAGTCCAGATGGTGAATATCAGATCGCGCCCATCTATCTCCGTCTCGAAGGGCAGAGGGCTCTCGGTCCTGTAGAATTCGGCATCCGAGAAGTTAGCCGATTCCCCATTCCATACATTCCCCACGGTGAAGTAGAAGTCGTATACCCCATCCTCGATCCCCTCGATCTCGAAGGACTCCCCCTCCCGGACGTAGACAGCGACCAGGGGAACTTTATCTTCGGTCGTCAAGACGGCGACGCCGTCCCGTATGAGGTCATCCCCCAGGGGGTTGTTGTTCTCCACCACCAGAACGCCGTGGCCGCTTCGGAGAGTGTCGATGACGAAAGTCCCCGTCGCGGGCCTTCCGGAATCCTCGGCGGAGGCTAACATGCAGCCGATGCAAAGTAAGGCGGCAAGGAAGAAGCAGGCCGAACGTTGGTACATATTTCGCATATTACGATCCCTTCCTGTAAATATATTCCACGCCCTCATCAGAGGTTCTGATATTTATTTTTTCTTCAGTCTGCGAAGATCTGGTCCGAAGACCCATAGATTCATCCCCGGATTTCTTGAGGGTTAGTAGGGGTTCATTTTTCCAAAACTAGAACACTCCTACGCCGAGGGCATCCAAAAAAAACCGGACGTATTCTGCCCCCCTCTTCTCCGGACGGATGAGGAAGAGTATCTCGTCTTCGGCCGCCTTCCTCGCGGCGAGCCCCGCCCCCTCCGCCGCCTCCAGGACTCCAAAGCCCAGGTCGGCGCGGCTCGCCTTCACCTGCGCCGCGGCGGCGGCGTGGGACCGGGCCGCGCCGACGAACCTGACCGCCTCGTGCCCCGATTCCGTGAGGACCCTCCTGAAGATCCGGTCCATCTCCGACTCCCTCGACCATCCCAGAACCCTCATATCCTCGATACCAGCTAGGTCCAGAAGCGCGGGATCTTTTGCCATGATCACCAGATCGCGGGCGTATCCGCCGACGGGTTCAAGCCATCCCTCGTCCCAGAACGGTTCCTCTCCATCATGCCGCGATACTACGGCGATATCGGCAACGCCGTCCTCCGCCGAGATGACGCCCCGGCGGCTCCCGCTGGGGATAAACCGAATCGGGAAGGGGAGGGATGCGACGAGGGCTTCAAGCCTGGGGCAGTCCTCCCCCTCCATGAGGAGCGCTGCCTCCGGCACGTTCCCGAATAGATGGACCGTAACCACCTCCCCCCGGTCGAGGAGCTCGACCCGATCGGGGATGTCGATGACCCCGTCGGCGGCAGCGAGGGTGGTGATGGAGCCGCTCCCCTTGTCGATGGGCAGGACCCAGCCGCCGACGGCCGCAACCGTCAGCATCTGCCTCCTTCCTTCCGACCTGACAGGCCTGGCGAGGCAGCCGGATGTCGAAGGCTTGAGGTGCTCGGTACCCACCGCCCTTCTGATCGCCGGGGCCGCCAGAACGCCGAAGACGGTGAGGGCGGACGTCGGGTAGCCAGGAAGTCCGATGAAGGGCTTTCCTCCGATCGTCCCGAAGAGGGTGGGCTTTCCGGGCTGGAGGTTGACCCCGTGAAATATCACCTCACCCAGCTCCTCCACGACCCTGTAGACCATGTCTCCAATCCCTGCCGAGGTGGAGCCGCTGACGATGACGAGGTCGGACTCTTTCGCCATCGCCGATAACCCCCCGGCCATAGAGTCGCCATCGTCGGGCAAGATCCCGTAGATCCGGGGCGTCCCCCCGCACTCCTCCACGGCCGCAGCTATCGAGTACGAGTTTATGTCGTAGATCTGGCCCGGCGCGAGGACCTGGCCTGGAAGGACAAGCTCGTCTCCGGTGGAGGCGACGGCGACCCTGAGGGACCGGACCCGGACCTCCTTTCTCCCCACCGCCGCCAAAAGGCCGATCTCCCGGGGGGAGAGGACCCTTCCGGGGAGGAGGACCGTCTCCCCGAAGCCGACGTCTCCTCCAGCCCGCTGGATGTTCTCCCCGATGCGAACCGGCCGCCTTATGAGAAGGTCTGCGCCGTCGACCTCGGTCTGCTCCACCATCACCACGGCGTCCGCCCCCTCCGGGATCATGGAGCCGGTGGAGACCGCCGCCGCCTCCCCATCCCCCACAACCAACTCCGCGATCTTCCCCATGGGAACGGCGCCGACGAGGGCGAAGGCAACCGGCCGGTCCTCCCTCGCCGCCAGGGAGCCGGCGGACCGGAGGGTGAAGCCGTCCATCGCCGCCCGGTCGAAGCTGGGGACGTCTGCGGCGGACGCCACCTTCTCGGCTAGAACCCTGCCGAGGGCCCGCTCCAGGGGTACGGTCTTTTCCCCTGCCTCAGGCGCGGCGCCGAGGACGATCTTCCTCGCCTCGTCGAGGGATATGAGGGCGCGAAACTCCTTCTGCATACTCTTCTTCCTCTCCTGATGGGCGATATAAGATTTGGCCGGAATTCAAATCCTCGCCACCCTCCGCCTCAGGAGGTGGTCTGCCAGGACGAGGGCGACCATCGCCTCCGCGACGGGGACGATCCGAGGGGGGATCGCCGGGTCGTGCCTCCCCTTTATCTCGATCTGCGCGGCCTTGCCGGTGAGAAGGTCCACCGTCCTCTGGGAGCGTGAGATGGAGGGGGTGGGCTTGACGGCGATCCTGATGATGATGGGCGAACCCGTCGATATCCCCCCGAGGATCCCGCCGGCGTTGTTCGTCGCGAAATTCGGCCCACCGGTCCCGGGGACGATGGGGTCGTTGCTCTCGCTGCCCCGCATCCGGGCCGCCTCTGCCCCCGCCCCGATCTCCACAGCCTTGACCGCCCCGATCCCCATGAGGGCGCGGGCGAGGTCTCCGTCGAGCTTATCGAAGACCGGCTCCCCGAGGCCCGGAGGTACGCCGACGGCGACTATCTCGGCGACGCCGCCGAGGCTGTCGCCGGCTGAACGGGCCTCATCGAGGACATCTATCATCTCCTCTGCGGCCTTCTGGTCTGGGCAGCGGACCGGGTTCTTCCCAGCCTCCTCTCTGAGGCTGGATATATCGTCCAGATTAGGGATGATGGCCCGAACTCCCCCCAGCTCCCGAACGTATCCCGCGACATCGATCCCCTCTCCGGCGAGGAGCTTCTTGGCCACGGCGCCGGCGGCGACCCTCCCGACCGTCTCCCTCCCCGAGGACCTCCCTCCGCCCCGGTGATCCCGGTGGCCGTACCGGGCGAGGTATGTCAAATCGGCGTGGCCGGGCCTCGGCCTGTTTCGCAGGAGGTCGTAGGCGCCCGACTGGGCGTCCCGGTTCCATACCAGGATCGAGATGGGGGTTCCGGTCGTCTTCCCCTCGAAGAGGCCGCTGAGGATCTCCGCCCTGTCCTCCTCCCGCCGCGCCGTCGAGACGGGGCTGTACCCCGGACGCCTCCGGTCCAGCTCCCTCTGGACGTCCTCCTCGGATAGGTCGAGCCCCGCGGGGCAGCCATCTACGACCGCCCCCACGGCCCGGCCGTGGCT
This sequence comes from Candidatus Methanocrinis alkalitolerans, assembly GCF_029167205.1. Lineage (NCBI taxonomy): Archaea > Methanobacteriati > Methanobacteriota > Methanomicrobia > Methanotrichales > Methanotrichaceae > Methanocrinis > Candidatus Methanocrinis alkalitolerans. The sequence continues at coordinate 11,398 of NZ_JARFPL010000033.1, read as the reverse complement.
CTCCCCCCAGGTGGTGACCCTGAATACGGTGCCCAAAGAGTTCCCTGCCATGACGATACCCACCGATCCGCCGGGATATCTCTTTTTGGTTTCGAAGATCGTATCGGAGATGGTATCGGAGAAGCCTGACGGCGATACTCTCCAAAAGGCTTATACAAACCGGTCTTTATCGATGAGAGGATAGAGATGAGCTACCTGGAAGATCTGAGAGAGCGGGGGCGCGAGGCGAACCCCTTCTTCGGCCTCATGGGGATCGAAGTCGTCTCCTTCGGGGGTGGTGAGGCGACCATCGCCATGGAGGTGAGGAAGGATATGCTGAACGGGGCGGGCTGGCTCCAGGGAGGGATATACGCCGCCCTCGCCGATGAGGCGATGGCCCTCGCCCTCTTCACCCTCCTCGACGAAGGGGAGACGATCGCGACGATATCCGAGACTACATCCTACTTCTCGGGGATCTCCGAGGGGCGGATCTTCTCGACGGGGAAGGTCGCGAGGAGGGGGCGGCAGGTCGCCTTCACCGAGGGATGGGTGGCGGGGGAGTCGGCCGACGGCCCCGTCCTCTCCAAGACCTCGGCCTCATTTTCCATCATCAGGAGAAGGTGATCTCTGGGGGGCTCGGGGAAGGTCTTCTTCAGGAACGTAAGGCTTCGGCTATAAGCCCCGCCACAGAGACGGTGCTGACCGCCTTTTCGAGGGTGTCGGTGGCGATGATCGCCTCCACCCCGGCTCTGCACAACTTCAGGACGGCGCTCCCCGTCAGTACGGGATGGACGGAGCCGAGGTAGACCCTCTTCGCCCCGTTCTCCCGAAGGATCGATATCGCCTGGGCCATCGTCCCGCCGGTGGCGATCATGTCGTCGAGGATGACGACGTCCCTTCCTCTGGCGTCGATCTCCTTTGGGGCCATGGAGACGACGGTCCCGCTGTGCCTCGTCTTCTCCAGGTAGTCGCTATCTATCCCGAGCCTCTTCGCGGCGGCCCTCGCCATCCGGACCGCCCCCTTGTCCGGAGATATGATCACCGGATCGTCGAGGTCCATCTTCCCTATCTCGTCGGCGAGGAGGGGGGCTGCGTCCAGGTCCTCAGCCACATGCCTGAAGTTATTGAGGATCGACCGGTCGTGGATGTTGATGGTATAGACCCTGGACCCCTCCGCAAGGAAGGCGTCGATGGCGACGGCCATCGCCCTCGCCGATAGGGGCTCGCCGGGCGCAAACTGCTTGTCCTGGCGGGCGTACCCGAAGTAGGGGACGACGAGGTCGATCCTCCGCCCCCGGAGGACGTCCAGGATCTGGAGGAGCTGGATGATGTCCCGGTCCGAGGGGGTGCTGCAGACGACGACTACCCTGTCATCGAAGTCGGAGCAGACCTGGGTATAGGCCTCGCCGTCGGGAAAAGAGCTGTACTCGCAGAGTGCGAGATCTTCTTTGAGGATTTTCGCAACCCTGCCTCCCAGGAGCTGGGAGGAGGGACCACCGATTATCATCAATAATCGCCTCTAAATTTATAAATCCTATTTTTTATAACTTCGCCATTCAGGCCGCAGGTCTTACCCTTCAGCTTCCCACGACCTTCATTTCCACCTTCGCCGTGGGGACGATCACCGAACCCACCATCCGGGGGTCAGACCCGGCCTTCATCGACCCCAGAAGGTCGAAGACGTTGCCCGCCAGCATCAGAGATCGGATAGGCCGCAAAGCCACGCCGTCCTCGACCGAAAAGACGTTCCTCGCCTCCACCGAGAAGTCGCCGGAGACGGGGTTTGAGGTATGGGCACCGATGACCCCGGTGACGAGGTAACCCCTCTCCGTCTCAGCGAGGAGGTCCTTTGGGCTCTTTGAAGATAATATGAGGTTGCTGGTCCCGATCCGTGGGATCCCGGAGTACCCCGGCCGGTCGGCGTTGCCGGTGCTCTTCGCGGCCGTCGCCTCTCTTCCAGCGGTATAAGTGTCGTAGAGGAAAGAAGAGAGGAAACCCCTCTCCACAACCGCAGTCTTCTGAGAGGGGACGCCTTCGCCGTCGAAGCTGGAGGTGGCCATCCCGCCCCGGAAGAGGCCGTCGTCTACGATGGAGATATCCTCTCCGGCCACCGGATCTCCGATCCTCCCCGCAAGAGACGACCTCCCCTTCTGGACGAGATCCCCCAATATGGAGGGTACGAAGGCGTTTCCCAGGATGTCAGCGAAGGCCATGGGGGCGAGGAGGACCTCGGCGGTCCCGCTCTCCCCCCGAACCCCGCCGACGGACCGCTTCGCCAGGTCGCATGCGGACCTTCCAAGATCCGCGAGGTCTGGGATGGAGGTCCTGGAGTTGACAAAATCGTAGCCTGTAGCCACGGTCCCGTCTTCTCCCTTCGCCACAGTTTCGAGATATGCGGAAAAGGCCGTCCCCATCTCGTCGACCTCGATGCCGTTCGAGTTCATCAAGATCTCCGAGCCCCAGACGATAGATACGCCTCCTGATACCGGCTCCGCCCCCAAGACCTCCCCTGCTCCCTCGATGAGGGTGGCTGAGAGGCCGAGGCAATCTTCCGGCCCCATCTCGGCGAGGGCGGGATCGTAGACCTCCTGGGGCTGGCTCACCTCCTCGGGGAAGGGGAGATACCGCCACTTTTCGTCAGAACCCCGGGCCCGGGCGGCCCTGACGGCGCTCTCTGCCACCATCTCCAGCTTCGAGAGGTCGCTGGTGCTGGAGAATCCGACGGCACCTTTCAGCACGGCCCGGAGGCCGAGACCCCGGGAGAAGCTCTCGGAGGCCATATCCACCCGATCCCTCCGGAGGTCGACGTCGATGGATCTCGATTGAAGGCCGAAGACCTCCGCCTCATCAGCCCCTGCCCTCTCGGCGAGCATGAGGAGACGGCGGCCCCAGAGGTGGAGATCTTCGGTCATGACGAGATCATCCGATGTAGCGGAGGTCTTCTTCGCCGCTCGTCTCAAAGGGGGTCTGGGCCTTCTCCATCTCCCGGAGCTTGCCCACGATCCGCTCCATCTCCTTCGCCCGCTCCTCCAGCGCCTGCATGTCCACCTCGATATCGAGGGCCGTCGATAAGATCCGGAGGACCTCCTGAGCGCTCTTGGGGTCGACGAGGTAACCGCTGGTGGTGCCCATCAGACAGACGGCGTCGATATCCCTGAGCCTTCCGAGACCCAGAAGAAGGCCGCTGACCCCAACGATCCCACCGCCGGGCTCGTTCTCCTGGAAGACGACGCCTCGCCCCTTCATCTCCTCCACCAGATCGAGGCTGTTGGCCGCTCCCAGAACCTGGGGCTTGTCGACGAACTGGCCGGTGCCGTAACCGCCCAGGGTGTATATCCTCTCGACCCCGAACTCCTCGCAGAGGTCGAGGAAGGCGCCCGAGAGGTCGTAGTGGCCTTCGTTGGTGGCGCTCTGGTAATCTCCCACCAGGATGAGGAGGTCTCTATCCTCGCCACGGTGGGCGTATAGCTCGTTTCGGACCTGCTTTACCGTCCCGTCATCGAGGACGATCACCTGAGGGGGGAGGTGAGGTGAGTAGATCTCCATGATCTTTTCGGCTTTCAGCTCCTCGATGAGATGTTCGGCCACCAGCTTTCCGACGTGGCCGACCCCCGGGAGCCCCTCTATGAGGATGGGGCTTACAAGATCCAGGTCCTTTATTCTTCGAACGGTAGTTTCTTTCATTCTACCTCCTGGCGGAGCGCCCGCCGGTACTTGCCGTACCTATCCTCGGGAGAGAACCGTGCAGGCTTCGTCTGGCTGGTGGACTCGCCGCAGGCGGGGCAGATGTCCTTCAGGGTGTAAAGGTCGCAGACCCTGCACTTCTTTATCTTCGACCTCATGCTTGCCTGTGGAAGGTCCCTTCGCCGCCCTGCTTCTCGATGAGCTTTATCGCTGCCTGGGCCGCCTTCCGCAGCTCCGCTTCGGCGAGCTTGTAGTCGGGGGCTGTGACGTGGATCCTGTAACGGGGCGCGCCGACGTACCTCACGTCCAGGCTGACCTCTTCCTCTTTGGTCTTGGCCGCCTTCTTGAGCGCCTTTTTGATCTGCTCCACCCCGTCGGGGGCGGGGCTGGTGAGGTCGACGTAGCCTGTGATCTCAACGTAGGGGATCTTGACGTTCTCCTGAGAGATGGACAGTACCTTCTCTGCATCCTCGGTCCCGAGGCCGGCCTCGATGAGGGAGTCGATGCCGCTGACGGCGGCGTCTTCCAGGGCCACGTAGAGGCTATCGTACCCTTTGGCGAGGGTGCCCGCCACCTCGGCCAGATGGGGCTCATCCCCCTCGTAGGCCATCTGGAGCCACTTCCAGGCCTTCTGGTCAGCCTTCCACGCCTGGATCTTATCCCTTCTCTGGTGCTCGTTGACGTCTTTGAAAGAGAGATCGATGTGGTGCCTGGAAGGATCGACGTTGAGAACCTTGCAGACGATCTTCTGCCCTTCGCGAACGTGATCTCGGATGTACTTTATCCAGCCGCTGGCCACCTCGGATATGTGGATGAGGCCCCTCTTATCCTTGTACTCATCTAGGATGACGAAGGCCCCAAAGTCCACCACCTGGTCGACGGTGCAGACCACAAGTTCGCCAGGCTCAGGCCAACCCTCATTCTGCATGCTGATCACTCTAACACTTCGAGTATCTGGGTCTTGACCTGGGCCTTTCCGCCCCTGGGATCGGCCAGGGTTCTGCCGCAGACGAGGCACTTGACGACGGTGGCTGCGTTGCCGAAGATCACCTGCTCGTTCTCGCAGTCATTACACTTAACCTTCAAAAATTTGGACAGAGCTAACCCTCCACCAGTTCGAACTTTGAGACCTTGAACCCCTTCCGGTTGTGGGCCTTCTTGCAGTCGCCGCATCTGTACCTGAGGTTGACCCGCTTGGTGGGCTTGTCGCCGCCAGGAACCTTCGAGAACTTCCCAGAGTTTCCTATACCCTGGGCCCGGTGCTTCTGCCTGTCAATATGGGCCATCGACGTGGCCCGTCCCTTTCGCACCCTCTCCACTATGTGGGTGGTGTGCTTTTTGCAGAAAGGACAATGAGCTTTAAACTCCTTTGGCATCTTCATGGGATCACACCTGCTTTGCATTCGCGAGCTAAATTTTTATTGCATAAGTTTTTGGCATGTAAAGCCGGGAGCATCACCAGATCACCCCTTTCCAGGGAGTAACGCCTCCCGTCAACGCCCGCGAACGTGGGAACGCTCTGCAGCATCATCACCAGGGCGTATTCCTGGGTGATACCCCTCTTGGGCGTTAAAGCCCTTTCGGTGGTCGAGGCCTCGACCTGGTTCACCCTGGCGAGGATCGCCTCCCTCCCCTCGGTGAGGGCGGCCAAAGTTTGGCGGTATATCCGCTCCTCCTCCGGAGTCATCCCCTTGATAGCCACGTCCCTGGAGGCGGAGCCGGCCCGCTGGACCTTCCTTGTGATCTTCTTTATCCGGAGGTCGATGAGCCGACCGATGCTCCCCCGGGCAGCCTTCAATTCGTCTTCTACTATCTGGGCCTCGACGGAGTAGGGGTCCTTAACGTCGATCCGATCTCGCTGCAGCTCTGCGAGGTATTCGCCCACCTTCTGGTAGAAGCCGGGCTCCAGGGGCAAAAGCTCCGCTGCCTTTCGCTCTTTTCGCAGGAGGTTCACCAGGTCCAGATCGCTCATCTTCGGCCACCCTTGATAGTTCGGGTCGGAGAGGGGTATCAGGTAGTCTCATGGGTCTAAAGCTTTCCCCAGCTCCGCCACCTTCCGGGCCGCCAGGAAGACGGCCGCATACAGGGGGACGACCGCCGGCCCCTCGTCGAGGTCGAAGCTCTCCCCCCCCATCTCGATGGAGTAGGGGGCGCGGAGGCAGACCTCCACGGGCCTGTCGCCGAAGACGACGGCGTCGCGGAGGGGGTCGAAGGCGTCGAGCCCTTCGAGGGTGAGGGGAGTCACCCGAAGCCCCGTCCCCCCATGGAGGGTGAGGGGGAACCTTATCAGCCTTTTGACGTCGGTGGTCACCGGCTCGTCGGTCTCGCCGCTCTCGAGGTCCCGGGAGAAGCCGAGGTGGACCCCCACCTCCTCGAGGTACCCTTCTATCAGGGGCCTCCAGACCATGGAGCTCCCCCGGAATAGATCGAGGCTCTCCCCGTTCCTTATCCGTTCCGTTATGTCATCCCTCATGAGGCTTTTGCGAAATCTGGATGCGTTCTTCTTTCCCACACCATCCACGGTGGAGAGGATCTTCACAGCCTCCTCTTCGTCGAGGTTCCTCATCTGCTCGACGAAGGAGATCATAGATCTGTTGACCCTCTTTCCCCATCCTGGCGACCCCGCCGGGACGCACCGGATGACCTCTGCGGCCTCGACCCCATAGTCCCCCTCGGCCTTGGCTGTGGATATAAACCGGCCCACCTCCAGCCCCCTCCCGGTGAGGTAGTCGACGATCTCGCGCCGCTCGCCGCTATCAAGGTCGAAGGCCCGGGGGTCTCTCGCGTGGATGTGGTAGCCCCTCCCCCCCGAGAAGACAACCTGGATGGATTCGACAGGAAAGCCGAAGTCGTCGTTGAGGAAGTCCAGGAGCTTGAGGGTCTCGACCTTGACGAAATCGAGCATCTCGTTGTAGGTGGGGGGGGCGTTTCTGAGGTGGTCTGCGTCGAGGTCGAAGATGAGGTCGGCGCCGAGCCACCCCTTCTCCCGCATGGTGGGGGCGGCCGGCCGCTGGTAGACGGCTGCGGAGTGGTAGACGTGGGCGGGGACAAAGGTTCGGATGTAGTCGACGAGCTCAGACCTCCTCGAAAAAGACTTGTGCCGTCGCATCACGAATTTGGGCATGTCGTCGAAGAGGATGAAACCCCACTCCCGTCGCGCAAGCTCCGGGGGCGCCTCCAGGGAGACTTCCAGGTAGTACTCCCGAAACCTCGCCCGCAGGAACTTCACCGTCTCGGGGTTCATATCAGATCCGCCGTCCCCCTAAGCCGTCCTTCATTCATCTCCCCTCTTCCTCACCTATACCATCTGTAGATTTCGGGCCGCCGGTCCCCGAGGGCCGGAATCTCCCGACGGGCTCGGTCCCGGTCCGCCAGATCGATCTCCCCGGCGATCCACCCCTCTTCGCCCCCCATCATGGCGATCGCCCTCCCCCAGGGATCGATGATGGCGGATCTGCCGCAGAATTCGGGGCCGGCACCGTTGGAGGCGATATGGTGGATCTGGTTCTCGATCGCCCGGGCCCGGGAGAGGGTCTCCCAGACATCCCCCCGCGCCGCCGGAAACTCTCCGATGGTGACGAGGAGGTCGGCGCCGGAGAGGGCGAGGGATCTGGCCACCTCCGGGAACCGCAGGTCGTAGCAGATGGAGAGGCCTATCCTCCCCTTCGAGGTCTCCACCGGCGATATCGAGCCGCCGCCGTCGAAGTGATCCTTCTCGGGGCCGAAGGGGTGGATCTTCTCCTGAAACCCGATCCCGAGTTCATCGAGGCAGAAGCCCCTGTTGCGGCGGCCGTCGACGAGGGAGCCGACGATGAGGCAGCCGTGCTCCGCAACGAAGGACCGGAGGGGGTCGAGGGAGGGGTAGGGCTCTCCATCCGAGAGGTCCTGGCTATAGCAGAAGCCGGTGAGGAATAGCTCCGGGAAGACGAGGATCTCCGCCCCCTCCCCGGCGGCCCCGGCGGCGAGGGCGAGGGCGCGGCGGAGGTTGGCTTTTCTGTCGCAAAGCCGGATCGAGAGCTGGATGCAGGCCGCGATCATGATCTGTAAAAAATGAGGGCGAAGTATATTAAGATGATTCGAGAAGATCCGTCCTCCTGCCCCGCCCCGACCCCACCCCCCCCTCTCCTCTCCACTCCTCTCATGGCTGCGCCACCGCCCCCCATCCGCATGAAGAAGAGAGAAATACCTTGGGCTTCTAGCTCTTATGGGTGGCAGCTTGAGCGAGAAGGTCGAAGAGGAGATACGGCGGGTCGATGCCGGCGGGGAGTTTCGGGTCTGCCCCGCCTGCGGGTACGAGAGGGGGTTTCACGTCTCCTTCCTCCGCGACGGTGCCGACTACAGGATCGTTCTGATCTGCCCGAACTGCGGGGCGAGGTACGATGTGGGGTTGAGAGCGAGATTATAGATTTTTATATTTTTTTGAAGGATAGTAATCTCTATCCGAAAATATTGTTTTGATTTAAAATTTAATCATACTTTTCACCAAAAGATTCATATCTCATGTGCCCCACCTATCCATCGAGAGGTGATAACTCGTGCAAGAGAACGCAACTACGAGAAGAAAGAAGATGGTGATATCCGACGCCGCGGTGCCCTTCGTCGCCCGGGGCGGCCGGGTATTCGGCCGCCAGATCGTCTCTGCCGACCTGGATATATCCGACGGTGAAGAGATCCTGGTGGTGGACAGAAACGACCGGGTGATAACGACGGCCCGGGCCGTCCTCTGAAGGGCGACCGGATCACCACCCTATTTTTTGCCGATTTCAGGCTGCGGATCGAAACGGATGATCGAAAAGGATATTTCTGGCCCACGGCAACGTTTTTTGAAATCGGGCCGACTTCTCTCTTTCGGCTCAAGACCGCGAGGCTTCTCCCATGGGATCCCCTTTCAAACTCATCCTCCTCCGCCACGGCCAGTCAGTCTATAACCGGGAGCAGAGGTTCACCGGCTGGACCGACGTCCCCCTATCCCCCCAGGGCGAGGCGGAGGCTGCCCGGGCCGGCCGCCTCCTCCGCGCCGGGGGGCTCGACTTCGATATCGCCTTCTCGTCGCTGCTCAAGAGGGCGATCGAGACCCTCGAGATCGTCTCCGAGGAGATGGGGCTCGAATGGGTCCCGCGGGTGATGGCCTGGGAGCTGAACGAGCGGCACTATGGTTCCTTGCAGGGGAAGACCAAAGACGAGGTGGCGGCGCAGGTGGGGTCGGATCAGGTCCGGCTCTGGCGGCGCGGCTTCTCCCAGAGGCCGCCGACCCTGGATTATGACGATCCCCGCCACCCGAGGTTCGACCGGCGCTACCGCTTCTTGCCTCCTGAAAGGCTTCCATCCGCGGAGTCCCTCGCCGACGTCAGCGACCGGGTCGTCCCCTTCTGGGAGGAGAAGATCGGGCCCGAGATCAGGTCCGGCCGGAGGGTCCTGGTCGTCTCCCATGGGAACGCCCTCCGCGCCCTGGTGAAATACCTCGAGGGGATCTGCGACGACGACATATCAAAGGTCGAGATCCCGACGGGAGTCCCCATAGTCTACGACCTCGACTCGGATCTTTGCCCCCGGTCCCGGCGGATCCTCTCCGACAAAGAGCCGTAACGGACCTGATCCTGACGGGGCGCCGGCTCAGAGGTTCTCGTTCTGGTAGGCTCCCTCGTACCCCTTATCCAAGATGGCGGAAAGCCGGTAGAAGGCGAGCTGGATCAGCCGGGCGTTCTTCTTGACCAGGAGGCCCTTGGGGTTATGGACTACGAGGAGGGACTGGCTGCGCCCCCGGTACCCCGGGTCCCAGAGGGCGGTCTCCACCGTCGCCCCGCTCCGAAGAAGGCTCGACCGGGGCCTCGCCAGGGCGGTCATCGCCTTCGGTATGGAGACCGCCTCGTTGAAGGTGACGAGGTAGCAGCCCGGATCGAGGGCCGCCCACCCATCGTCGTCGAAAGCGATCTCCTCGGTCTTTGAGACCTGACGCTCGCGGTTGTCGTAATCGACCGCCCCGCGCGTCACAAACCGCTCGATCGACCTCAAGGTGAGGTCGACACCGCAGATCTGGACCTGAAGTTCCGGATCCAACATGTCCACCACGACCCCCCGGTCCAGGATCTCACAGAGATCTTTGCCCGCAATTATCGCCATATAAGAACCGCTCCATTAAATCCGCGCTCCATTGACTCCGCGTCGGAACACCAGTTAAAGGTCAGCCATCCCTCAAGAGAGATCTCCCTTTCGGTGGAAGCGACGGAGAGGTTTCGATGCCGGGATCGGAGAGACGGCCTGAAAGAGTATATTAACAACCCCAACAATTTGGACCTCGGGTGTTGAAGTTGTTCGAATGGCTGGCGATCCCCATCACTCTCGCGCTCCTATTGCTCGCCCTCGCCGCCCCCCTCATCGTCGTCTACCTCTTCCTGAGGCTCACGACGGAGGCGTTCTACCAGGTGGGCTTCAGCTACTGGCACGCCCTCCTGATGGTCTTCGGAAGCTTCGTAGGAAGCTCCGTCAACATCCCCCTCCACGCCGGGGTCATCACCTCGTACCCCTCCATCTTCATCACGGCCGCAAGCCTCCTATCGCCGGCGATGGATATATCCTTCCCCGCCACCTTCCACCCCATTGTCCTCGCTGTGAACCTGGGAGGGTGCATAATCCCCATCGTCATATCCCTCGCGATCCTCGTCAGATGCGGCGTATCGACGAAGAGGGCGATCATGGGGACGGTCGTCGTGGCGGCGATAACCTACGAGATGGCGATGCCGGTGGCAAACCAGGGGATCCTCCTCCCCGTCTACGTCGCCCCGACCCTCGCCGCCATCTCCGGCCTCCTCCTGGCGAGGAGGCTGCAGGCAGCCCCCGCCCTCGCCTACATCAGCGGGACGATGGGGACCCTCCTGGGGGCCGACATCTTCAACCTCGTCACCCCTGGAGTCCTGGCGGAGCTCGCCCCTCCCGTTGCGGGGGCAGGATCGACGGAGATGGCAGGGCAGTCCCTCATCCTCTCCATCGGGGGCGCCGGGGTCTTCGACGGGATCTTCCTCACCGGGATCATCGCCGTCCTCCTCGCCGCCTTCGTCGTCCACTACTTCCACACCTACGGGAAGATCGGCTCCAAGAGCTGCATCGACCGGTGACCTCCGTGGGGAGGATGGAAAGGCCGGCTCCGAGATTATCCATCCTCCTGGAAATCCGCCGGGATCCCGATGCCCGAAAGCTCAGAACGCGATGCCCAAGAGGTTCAGTATGATGACGGCGATCGCCCCGGGGGCGCCCAGGACGGCGCAGACGAGGAGGACCGGGAGGGTATAAGGTATGGCCAGGCCTCCGACGGCGTTGGCGAGGTAGAGGATGAAGAGGCCGAAGAGGGTGTTCACCGCCAGAAACTTCACAGACCTCATCACCAGGCTGAAGGCACCCGCGATCGCCACCAGAAGAAGCAGCCCCAGAATCAGGATCTCTACTTGAACCATGGTGGACTCTCATGACATCGAATTATTTATAGAGGCGGGGTGCAGGGGTAGAGAAAACCCCGGTCTTCGGGCCGGGTATGAATCGTATCCCTCCTTAAGCTATGAATCTTTAAATACCATAACAGCATAAGTGAGTATAATGCTTAAAGCCTTCAAATATCCGGCTTTCCGCATCAACCCTCCAATCCGTAGTATTTTTCACAATCCTTTCCCAACAATCGAATAATCCTAACAAGATTATCATTCAGATTCGCTATCTTCAGATGCGTTTCACCATTAATCCAAAC
>NZ_JARFPL010000032.1:0-26882 GCF_029167205.1 Candidatus Methanocrinis alkalitolerans | reverse complement strand
ATATTCTTAGTCTTTATGAAGCTGGCCTTATTTGATCTCTATACAGAGTCGATTGATATCTATTCTCAAAAAATCGATAGCAGGAAAATTAATGAGCGTTCAAACCGTTAATGCGAAATGCCGGATAAAACTGTCCACCTACAGATAAGGCTTCTGCTTGACCAGATAACTTATCCTAATTATTTAGGAAGTTAAGGTGCGGTATGTGGGATTAATGTCTAATTAATGATTTTTGCATAAAAGGAATGCCTATTATAGATAATACCCAATATCTAAAAAAAGTAAATAAAAGCCCAACGGCGAGCAACTCACTTGGAGTACCATAATTAGAAAATAATTCGATGATTGAAACATCTCGGGTTCCCATTCCACCCAGTGTTATGGGTATCTGTCCCATAAAAATAGCTATTGGCATATTTGCCATTATAAATAAAAACGGAACCTCCATTCGAAGTGAGGATAGTAACAGCGCCGACTGGATTATTGCGATAAACCAAAGGGAGATAGTATAAACCAATGCAATGAAGAATGACTTTTTATCAGTCATCAATAGTTTTGTAGAACTAAATATATTCCTAAATTTTTGATTGATTTCGGTACTGATAGGTAGATTCAATTCTAAATATGAAATAATAAAATATATAATGAAAAATATTAGTAAAATAATTATAATTATTGTCAAAGGTTTTGGATAGAATAGCGAACCTATTACACAGAATACCAGCAGTGTCGAAATATCTAACGCTTTCTCAGTAAGTACGCTACCAGCAGTTTTTGTCGGCGGTATTTTATCTTTTACATAATATATTTTTATAAAATCGCTTGATTTCGATGGTGTTATCGATGCAAATGGGTGTGTCGCCATAACTACGCGAACGCCCTCTGAATAACACAAGTCGTATCCCATTACCTTAAGTATAATCAGCCACCTTTTGGCTTGAATAGCTGGAATCAGCACCGTTAGCAGGAACACAATACCCAAAATGGGTTGGTTTGCATTCCTTATTATGCTTATTACTTGGTGTATATCTACGTATTTAAAGATTAAATAAAAAATAAAAAATGTTATTATAATGGCAGCCAAATTCCTATAATACTTCTTGTTCAATCTTAATCCCCTTTTAACCCACATAAATCTACCCAGTATTACACTTGATTTGACGGTTTAGTAATTCTCCTGTTCGATTGTATATTCTTGTCACCGATATCGTATCTTGGTCTGTATTGTTAAAATCATTATATACGATCTGATGAGAATCTAATTCAGATTTTTGAAAATATCTGCTTGAGGGGACATAGATATATGATGCCTTTGAGCCTATAATCAATTCATCAATATCTTCACGCATACAGATATCATCTTTTATCTCAACAATGTGTTCATTTATTGAAATTTCTCTACGAAATGTAGCATTCGTTGAATTAGAACCTGTTATAAGTTTATCTCTAAGCTTATCCTTCAATATTAGTCCTATGGTATCGTATCTCCCGACAGTTAATCCGAATAATCTTAATAAAATTATTTTCTCGGGGTTTACTAAATTATCTTTTATTTTGTGCATATACCCGCTCACATTAATGCAGCTTTCACTGACATGGGATACATTTCTGCTTGATAAATGCGAAGAAATCAAATTCCCCTCATTTTTCGTCTTCACTTGAACACCTGAGTCGTATATTGAATATTGATTCCTCTTAAACGATAAGACAAACGGGCACCCCATTTTATAATTTGTTATCAGATAAAATTCATCATCGCTATATATCCATATGCCAGAATTTATAAAATCTTTAGTAAATTCCTGATCATATCTTGGTACTCCATCGTCGCGAATTTTCCGGGAATCTATATAAGCTTGTAGATATGTATACAGGATATAGGATAGATATCTGTCATCAACCGAATTGGGGAAGACCGATGATTTATTCCTCAATGCTTCTCTTATATGGCTTGAAATTACGCGCGCATCTGGATACATATCTGATAATAATTCAAATCCATGGGGAATCAAGTATTCCGTATTCCTGCTACCATATCCTCCTCCAAAAGTGCAATCGGGATGGACGAAATAACTGATAAACTTCACAGCGTTTTCAAGAACCTTTAAAAGATTTGTGCCTCTGTATTTTGAATAATATTTAGCAAGATAATCTATACATAGCGATAAATATCCTATATCTGCTCCGCCATATTCATAAAACCAGCCTTCAGTAGCTTGATTATTTATTATAAAATTTATTTTATCTTCTGATAGGTATTTATATTTAGTTTCTTTAGTTAGCAAATATAAATTATACGATGCAATTGCAGCTCCGGCCTCCTGATTTTGTGCCCGGTTTTCATCAATTTTGCCTAGCCAATCCACGGCCTTTTTAAGATGGAAAATGATTCCGTCTCTATCTTGCACCATATCTCCCAACTGCAGCAACGTCTCGGAGATCGCATAGGATGAAAACGCAGTTGCCACGAAACTATTTTCTTTTGGGTACCATTCATTAAATGTGCCGTTGCTTTCCTGAATACTACCCCAAAACAGCAATCCAGCATTAATCCAATCCAGAATCAAACTATTTTTATAATATAAATTTTGAGTATGTGATATCTTATATAATAAAGCTAATGTTAATACAGCCTCTTGGGATCTTGCACAGGCAAAATCAGAGGTGTTATAATGCCAAAAAGACCTGTCGAAGCAGCCATAAGTGCTGGATAATGGATTTCGATTCAATAGGCTGATTAGCCGAGGGATCTGATTCAGGGTTGTGTTTAAGTAAATCTCACTGTCTGACATGTATGCCCCCAAATATATAGATTTATCACTCTAATACTTCTATAATCATTGAAGTATTATCGTCTTTGCTCAGGCTATATATCATTTCTCCTATTAATCCTACTGATATAAGCTGAATTCCAGATATGATGAGCAGTGTCCCCATCAATAACAAAGGACGCATTCTTATTTCCCATTCAGGCACGCCCTCAAATATAAATAATACGTGCATTATCGTGAGATATAGGCATATTATAAAGCCTGATACAAAAAAGAGGAACCCAAATGTGCCGAAAAAATGGAGGGGTCTGGCCGAAAATCCAGATAAGAACTTAATTGTTATAAGATCTAAAAATCCTTTCAGTAATCTTCTACTTCCGTATTTAGATTTCCCATGCCTTCTTGCATGATGTTTTACCTTGATTTCTCCAACTCGATAGCCTTTCCAAAAGGCAATTACTGGAATATATCTGTGTAATTCACCATAAATCCTTATACTTTTAGTCACGTCACTTCTGTAGGCTTTAAAACCGCAATTAAAGTCATGAATATGCACACCAGTTATTTTACGAGTTAGAATATTAAATATTTTTGAAGGTATGGTCTTTGTAATCGGGTCTTTTCTATCGTATTTCCATCCGGACACTAGATCATAACCCTCATTAATTTTATCTAGAAAATTTGGTATCTCCTCAGGATCATCTTGAAGATCTCCGTCCATTGTAATGACGATGTTTCCTTTTGCATATTCAAAACCCTTGGATAAGGCAGCAGCTTTACCAAAATTATTTCTAAATCGGAGTATCTTTACTCTATCATCATTCTCATGGATTGCAGATAAATCTTGGAATGTGTTATCGGTTGATCCATCGTCTATGAATATAATCTCATACGCCTTGTTCTGAGCGCTCATAATACTTTTTATTTTTTTATATAATTCTAAAACGTTATCATCTTCATTATAAACGGGAATTACGACCGATATACCTGTGAATGTCTCCATTATATCTCCTCCGCTTATTATTTAAATATGCCGTATGAGCTGCTTATAATGCAATTGTTATTTATACTTTTCCTACCCAAATATATGAATTTGTAATAAAAATATTTATGTACCCACAGCGATATGCTGTGGGTATATCGGTCGTCGCTAATTAGGCTTGTACCAGTCACCTACAAGGGGTATGTCAGTACTTTTACATTCGTCCCATACGAAACTATACTCACTTGTACCGGCGTTGTCGTAGTTGAAGTACCAGGTTCTTGTTGAAGGTCGCCAAAATCCTGCAGTGTCCTTGCCGTCACCGTTCCAGTCACCCACTAAAGGTATGTCGGTACTTTGACCTGCCCAGTAGAAGCTATACTCACTCGTACCGGCGTTGTCGTAGTTGAAGTACCAGGTTCGAGTTGAAGGCCGCCAAAATCCTGCAGTATCCTTGCCGTCACCGTTCCAGTCACCTACAAGGGGTATGTCAGTACTTTTACATTCGTCCCATACGAAACTATACTCACTCGTACCGGCATTGTCGTAGTTGAAGTACCAAGTTCGGGTTGAAGGCCGCCAAAATCCTGCAGTATCCTTGCCGTCACCGTTCCAATCACCCACTAAGGGTATGTCGGTACTTTGACCTGCCCAGTAGAAGCTATACTCACTCGTACCGGCGTTGTCGTAGTTGAAGTACCAAGTTTGAGTTGAAGGTCGCCAAAATCCTGCAGTATCCTTGCCGTCACCGTTCCAATCACCCACTAAAGGTATGTCGGTACTTTGACCTGCCCAGTAGAAGCTGTAATCACTTGTACCGGCGTTGTCGTAGTTGAAGTACCAGGTTCGTGTTGAAGATCGCCAAAATCCTGCAGTATCCTCCCCCTTCCTCCCGAAGTCCACCGCCGCGATCCCGATGGGCCCCGCAAAAGCGAGCCCCGCCAGGGGGACCGGTGAGAAGGCGACCTCCACCTTTTCATCGGGAGCCGTCAGCTCCCCCTCAGGGAGCACCTTTCCGACGGGCGGCATATCTTCCGGCAGGATCTCGTATCCGGGATGCTCAGCCCCGGAGCCGTAGGATCCGTTCTCTCCGGCAGGGAGGTCTTCGATCGAGATAGTCGGGGGTTCGAGCTCTCCGGCTGCGGCCTGGGAATCGAGCTCCGGCGGGATCAGATCGATTATGGGATCGGCCCCCTCATTAGCCAAGCCACCGGCGAATTCAGCACGGAAGCTTTCGCCCGAGGCATCGGCCGTCTCATAAGTTGCTGCTGCTGTCGCTACATACCCTGAAGATGTCGCCCTCGCCAGAGGGAAGGCGTCCTTGGAGATCGCGAGGCTTGCGGACGCGAGGACCAGGACGTTCTCCTTCGGCCCCAGGACCGGCCAGCCGGGCTCGGTCTCGTACCGCATCGGGTCGTATATCGTGTCGGAGTTTATCTTCAGGCCGAAGAGGCTACCGACCTGGTTGGCGGCGGCGTTCGAGACGGACCGCTCCCCCATCACCATCAGGCCCCCTCCGTCGCCGGTGGCGAGCCAGTCGACGTACTGGACGGCGACCTTCTCGTTCTCCTGCCTGTAGATGTAGTAGCTGTCGAAGAGGTCTCCGTCCCCGGCGGCGATGACCCTCCCACGCTTCACAAACTCCTTGATGGCGGCAAGCTCCGCGACGCTGAAGGACGTGGTGGGGTTAGAGATTATCACCACGTCGTAGCAGCTCAAGAGGTCCAGGCTCAGGGGAACGGTGGCGCTGCTGTGGACGAGGTATCCATTGCTGGCGAGCCTGTTGCCCCACTCGCTGTACCTCTTTAAAAGCTCAAACTCCTCCCAGGGCTCGTGCCCTTCGTAGAAGAGGACCTTTCCCCGGACCTTCGGCTGGTAGGCCACCGCCTCGAGGCCTATGTTCACCTCTCCCATCTTTATCTTGAACCATCCGGCTTCGCCCCAACCGGTACCCCAGGAGTTCTTGCAGATCCAGTAGTCTGTGGAGCCCTCTTTGCCCCAGCCGACGATGGCGATGCAGTGGCCGCCCTCAAGCTCGCCGGTGGTGTACTGGTAGACTCCGCCGTTGTAGTTGTAAAAGTCGGTGTAGACTTCCATGGCTGCCGTGACCGGCCCGCCGGCGAGGATCTCCTGTTTTATCCTATCTTCATCGATGATGTTAGAGTTCCCCGAGACCCAGGACCACCCCTCGCCCTTGTACTTCCGCGAATTCCGGTCAAAACAGCTCTCGCTGCAGGGGACCGTGTCCTGCGCCACGTATGGGAAGCAGGCCTCGTCCACCGTCCCCTGACAGAGGATCCAGTCGGCGGTGGTGTTCATATACCCGCCGCTGCAGCTTCCGGGGCTGCAGGATACGAGGTACTGCTCCGAGAAGTCGGGTATGAGCTGGGGGTTATCGGCGGCGAGCTTCACCCGGGACTCGATGGCGGCGAGAGGACCGAAGGCCCAGCATGAGCCGCATTGCCCCTGGTCCTTGATCGGGGTCGTCCAGTCGGCTCCGCTGACAGACCTCCAGTCCCAGCTCTCGGGGAGCGCCAGGGCTGCAGGCCCGTCTTCGCTGGAGGATATCCTAACGACCTCCCCGAACAAGCCCCCCTCCTTTGCGGAGAGCGGAAGCCATCCGGTCCCGGGCCTCAGCTCCGGGGGCAGGATCGATACGCTGTTCAGCCCCGCCGTCCAGTTCGCTCCGGTCTCCTCGATCGCCCTCCTCACCGCCTCCAGCTCCGCCAGGCGCTCGGGATAAGTTGCTATGACAAGCTCCCTATCCTCCAGCGAGAGGGAATCCAGGAGAGCTTCGATGGCGTCCCAGTCTCCTCCCGCCGCCACCACATCGTCTTTCATGGTCAATAGCTCTATATCATCAAGCGCGTCCGCGGCGGGGAAAAAAACCATTAACGATGCGAAGACGACCAATGCCATTACCGTTTTACGACTCATTTTCATCACTAACCCCGAGTTCTGGTATGACAGCTATTCTTCGACTAAAGATAAATAAATTCTGGGCTCATTTTGCGAGATCAACCGAAGTTGCCAAAGATACGTTTCCTTAATATCTGATTTAATGCTAAAAAATCGGCGATCTGCGGGCGCCAGCAACTCTATTCACCCTCTGAACTATCGTCACCTCGATCGACTCAGACCACTCCGAGGACGCGCCGTAGACGTCCTCGGCCCTGACCCTGACGGAGTAGATCCCAGGGCTATCCCAGATGTGAGAGAGGCTCACAACCGTCCCCGGATCGACGAACTCCGTCTCCGAGACGGTCCCGTCGCCCCAGTCGAAGATGTACTTCACCAGGTCCCCGGCAACCTCCGTCCCTGCTCCACCGCCATCTTTTGATCCATATAGATGACCGATCTCTGAGGATCCTCGGGCCTTGTAATAAAGGGCGTCTTCTTGGTTATCGAGAAGCTCTTCCCCCCATCTCAGAGCGACCGTCGCTCCCACTCCCTCCTCCAACGAAGATGAGCCTCCAACGGCCTGGAGGACGAAGAGGGTCCCCAGAAGAGACAAGATCTTAACTGTCCAAGAGAGCCCCAAAAATCGCTTCGCTGAATGAGCACCCCGCTTCTCAGCTGAGATCATAATTACCCCCACAACTTCATGGCTACATCGCTCAAGTAGCTGCGACATCAAGATATATAGGTTTTTTGAAAAGGAGATGCTCTTATACAGTCCCGAGGCCTTTGACTTCACCTTTACCTTGTTCTCCACAAAGACTTCCTCGAAGGTTGTATATTTCAAAAGCTGGGTGGCCTTTCCGGTTCTTCCATACTTGACAGGATTTCCGTGGTAAGTCAATTTGAAAAATGACATATAAACCTAATTGGGATAGATTACCCATTTTGGGAGATCGACTAAAGTTATCAAAAGACGTCTCCAATATATCTGGTTAAAAACCAAAAATCGGCGATCTTCGAACGCCAGCAACCCTATTCACCCCTTGAAATATCGACACCTCCAGCGGCTCGGACCACTCCGAGGTCGCACCCCGGACGTCTTCGGCCCTGACCCTAATATTGTAGACCCCCTCCACATTCCAGAGGTGGGTGAGGCTCCCGGTAGTGCCCGAATCGACGAAGCCGGTCTGCGACGTGGTGGCGTCGCCCCAATCGAAGACGTATCTCAACTGGTCGCCGTCGGGGTCATCTGAAACAGCAGAATAACTATATAATAAGCCGATTTTTCCACTGTTGGGACCCACCGGCCTGTCGGGGGTCTCCGGAGGCGAGTTAGGCACCTCCAACCTTATATTTAGGGCTGGATCTCCGTACAGGTTGAAGTCGTACCAGTTCATCAACATGGCAGATCCCGACGGATATATCGTCTGCTTGAGCTGGTAGAGGGCATCTGCGCCGGGAAGCTCCTGAACGATCCTCTTTACGTACCCGAAGCCGATACCTCCCACCGATGGGCTCCCTTCGAAACCACCGAAGGACTCCCCGAGGTAATACCAGCACACCCTCGTCGATCCCAGGGTGCTGATGCCGCCTTTCTTCAGGACAGAATAAGCGACGTTATCCTTCGTCTCAGGATGGGCGTTGCTGCAGGACCCGTGATATACGAAAGAGGGACGCAGGTCGTTTAGGCTCGAAGCATAGGAGCTAACGAAGAGGGCGCCGTCATAACAAACGGCGGGCTTTGAATAGCCGACTTCTGTATGAACAGGGCTGCCGTGTCCCGCCCAGCTGACTATCCCGTAGTCGTCTCCGGCCCATCGATCTCTCACCCCCGTCCCCCCTCTCAGCTCCGCCTCGCTTGAGTATGCCGAGTTCACCCCGCAGGCTCCGCTGCCCTGCTGGTACATCCGATAGCAGGAGAAGCCAGCGCCATCGAGGAATTTCACCTTCATCTCTTCACCCAGAGCGCCATAGTCCGTTGCGGAATAGCCATAAACGCCCCCGTCAAGGAAGGACATCGGCAGAAGGGCGCTCTTTCGCCAGCCGGTGGATAGAGAGGTCTCGTAGTCGATGATCTTCTGAAGGATGGCGTCGAGGGTACTGTAGCCGGCATCGTAGACCGGTATCCTTCCGACGTAGACCTCCGCGGTCAGATCGACGCCGCCGGAGGCTGTAAAATCGACCCATTCGCCGTAGATCTGGTTTGCGTTTCTGTCCCAGTTGCCCGTCAGGTCGGCGTAGAAGTAGTCCGTGGGAGCTTCGCGATGACTATCTTCCGAATACCTCGGCCAGCACATCTTCATCGGCACGTCTCCCTCACCGCTCTCAAAGGGTCTTGGATCGCCGATTAAAAGGACGTATTTTATCCCCTTTGTAAGGTAGTTCTCCTTGAGCCACTGGCGGATCTTCTCCGCCCTTTGGTTGGGGGCCTGTCCCGTCAATCCTAAAAAGTCCGTCTCGGTGACCACGAGAACGCTGTATCCCAGGCTCTCTTTATGGGATTTGAAGGCGTTCAGCTTTGCGCTGTTGGCGACGATGGCGTTGGTGGTTATTATGACGTAGTCGGCTGCCGCCAGGGGCTTCGCCTCCATCTTTATCGCCGCCTTCATCGCCGCCTCTTCATACCACAATCTGCCTTCTTCGTAATTGACGAACATCCCCGCTGCGACATCGTCCATCACGGTATCGGTCAGAAGAGTTCTGTCCAGGGGGGCGGGAGAGACTCCGTAGCTGATCTCCACCACCGCGCTCTTTATCACAGTGAGCTTCTTTGACACCGGGTTGTACGTGAAAGGCGTGTAGTCCAACCGCGCAAACTTCCACTTCCTCATCTGAGAGGGCGGGAGAAGCTCCAGGAAGTTCTCAGGATAATCAGCGTCCTTTTCGTAGACGTCGAGGTTTATCCCGTCTGTTATGCTCTTGCCCTCCCCCCAGTATTCGATCCCCACCTCATCGGCGGCCAGCTCCCGCTCCCCTGCCACGGGGGCTATAGCCCCCACCGGCGGTATCTCGAAGGTCCCATCCAGGACCTGAACCTCGGCAGAGACGATCTCCAGCTTCAGCTCCTCTCCAACCGCCTCGGGGGGGATCAGGACGTCATAGACCTTGTGGACCAGCATCGGATCTCCCGATGATGTGGTAGAGGCGAAGCCGTCCATCATTATGACGTCAAATCCTCTTTCGTCCCTGGTTATGCTGTAATCTTTCGCCTCCAGGACTATCCGCACCTTCCCGTAATCGTCATCCATCGGAGGTAGACCTCCAAAAACTGAAGGGATCAAGAAGGCGTTAAGCGCCAGAAGTAATATGGCTGCAACGCAGCCGACAGAACCGCCATCTTTTCTGGAAATAATCGTCCCATCCTTTGAGCTCATCATCACGCACCTTTGAACTTCAATTATATACTCTTACAATCTGCAAGACTTTAACGGGACTCGTCGGTCAAAAACCTTCAGAAAATCATCGATCTTTGGACCCCTGCGACCCTATTGACCCTCGACAGCACCGTCACCTCCAGGGGCTGCGACCATTCCGAAGACGCGCCGTGGACGTCCCCGGCCCTGACCCTGACGGCGTAGACCCCAGGGCTATCCCAGCGGTGGGCGAGGCCGGCGGACGCTCCGGAGTCGACGAAGTCGGTCTGCGACGTCGCGCCGTCGCCCCAGTCGAAGGTGTATCTCAAAGGGTCGCCGTCGGGATCCGTCGATGAGGCGGAGTAGCTGTACTCGAGGTCGATCTTGCCCCTGTCGGGACCCCTCGGACTTGAAGGGGTCTGTGGTGAATAGTTAGGCTCTTCGAGCCTCACCTCCAGCGCCGGGTCTCCTAAGAGCAGGTACATCTTGACGTTGTCTGCGGCCACCGAGGAGGAGCCGTACTTGGCGAGGAGCTCGACGTTGGCATCGTTTAAGACCCAGCCGAGATCTCTAATATCCTCGTTTCCGACGGCATCCAAAAGGAAAGAGTCGAAGTCGTGGTTTTGCACCGTCCAGGAGGGCCTTGAAGCTCCGATAAATGCCACGGCAGATCCGTCGTCCTTGACGAAGGCCTCCCCGAGGCACTCGCCGGAATGGTCCAGGGCTGCGTTGTAACAGGCGATGCTGAAGATTATGGGGGTCATAAGCCCCTTCTCCAGGGCGTGGGCCTCTGCCGTCCCGTAGCTCTCGCCTGCATAGTTCCAGCCCGACCCCCAGTACGTATAGCCCCCATGCCCCCGATAGTTGACGATCCCCACCCCCGAATCGATGGCCAGCATAACGTCGGCGTTGTTGGCACCGTCGCCGCCCTCGGCAGGGTTAGCCCCGTAGGCGGTCTCGAAGACGAAGGGGCGGGCATACGATGCCGTCCTTATCGACTCCTTGCACCCCTGGTACTTGCCCGGAGCGTCCTGGGCGTGGGCGACGAGGAGGACCTTCGGCCTCCAGCCGCCAGAAGGCTGCCTCATCTCATAGCTGAGGATCTTATTCACCTGCTGGCAGACCTCTCCGTCGTCTTTGGCCGATATCCGGCCCACCGCCAGCTCCGGGTAGAGGTCGTCTCCTGCAACGCAGCCGTACCAGTAGTCGCTGGGTATGGTCATCGTCGGAAAGTAGAGCCGAAAGGATGACGATGGGGCCCAGTTGGGGTACCAGGGCAGCCGGCCGATATCTCCCACTATAAGGACGTACTCGAGCTCAGGATGGGATCCGTAAACTGCGGCTATGACCTCTTTGACATCCGCCGCCGAGGGGGTCGACGATGAAGGAAAGCTGTAGGAGACGAAAGGAAGCCCCCTCTCAGCCCGCATCTCCAGCAGGGGGCTGACGCTCTCATAAGACGCCTGTCCTTCATGCCTTATCGAGAGGTACTTCACGAGATCTGAACTCGCCCTCGGCCCGTCTATCCCGGCGTCTCCGATGAGGGGAAGCTCCCTTTCGCTTGCTTTTGCCTCCGCCACCACGAGGTCGAGGGCGTCGTAGTTCAGGATCACGTCCCGATACATCCTGGAAAACTTCGGCTCAGCCCTCCTCTCCTCCAGGGTTGCGCCTTCGTAATCGATCCTGACCCTCAGATGGTCGTATACCCTCAGCTCGCCGGAGGCGGGGTTGAAGGCGACGGGGTTCATCTGAAGCTCCACCACATCCAGGTCTCTCCAGGTTCCGGGAGCGCCAACGACGACGAGCTCTCGGGGGTAAAATGCGTCTTGAGAATAGAACTCCTCGTCGATGACGAAGGGCCGGGCCTCCCCGGAGGGGTCACAGTCGACCTCCGGCGGCTGGAACGGCCGGACCCTGTACCCGGGGTAGGCTGAGTACGACGACTTGATCACTGTGGCCCTGATCCTCGCCCCGGCGGGGACGGCTATGACCTCGCTCACCACCGGAATCTCGGGCCTGCCCACCTCAATGGTGGTGGCTTTTTCCGAGACGGTGAGGACGTGGAAGGTTTCGCCCCCGATTTCGGCAACCTCCACCTTCAGCCCCCGGAGGTGGAGGTCTATGACGAACCCCCCAGCGTCCGAGGCGAGGAGCCGGACCTCTGCTGCGTCCTCATCGCCGTTGAGGATGAAGGCGTCGGCATCGTCTTCATCCTCGCCGGGATCGCCACCGCCCCCCAGCGCCGCCGCCGGAAGCGGTGCCATCAAGATGAAGGGTAGCTCCCTGCACCCTCCAAAGATATCGATCTCCACCGGTGAGCTCAAACCGGCCGTTAAAAGCGGGATCAAAGCTGCCGCCATCAGAATATGCCATAACTTCCTCACTTCCTGCCCCCCCTTCTTCGTCTCTCAAACCAGCCTTCCGTCCAGTCTTTTCAGCTGCCTCTTCATTAATCAATCTATTTGCGAAGAGGGGCGACCCGCCTCAAACGATGCCGTTCGGAGGGCGATTTATCCCTCGGGTCGGCCCCGTCGAGGAGAAGAGATATACTTAGAGGCTGCACAAATTATAGAAACGCAGGAAGAAGACCCCTCCCTTTTAAGGGAGGGGATGAATGCCGTCCTATGACCCCAGCCCCCGTCTTATGGGCAACCAACATAAATCGATAACAACATAAGGGTACGTCCAATGATCAAAGTCTACAAGTTCCGCATCTACCCGACAAGGTCCTAAAAGCGCAAGCTAGAGGATACGTTGGAACTGTGTAGGCAAGTCTACAATAGAACCCTAGCATACCGAAAAGACGCATGCGAGCAATATATTTTGAGAATCGATATCTATCGACGCTGTATCGAGATCAAAAAAGGCTGCTGCCATAAAGACCGAGAGTATAATATATGCAATTTTATAAAATACTCAATCGTTAATATCGTGCTAATAAATTCAGTTAAAATTATTATTAACAAAAATTGAGTATTTAATTTAAATTTATGCGCATTAAGAGATGGTGCGCCTGGAATTGGTTGATATATCTAAAGGCAACGACATTGCTTCTGATTTGCGAATTCGCACTCAAATCCGTCCTGTAATTAAAAGTGCTATTCTGTAGCGTCTCTAAGAATTCCAAGCGAAATATCAACCGAATCAAAGAGCACCACCCATTAAGAAACGCCAGAAATTTCTAATCTTGCATAGCTTTACTGCGGAATGGAGGTTAAAGTTTCGAAATCGCTATCTAATCGGGTCCGCGAATGCCTTCAGTGTGGGTTGGTCATGGACCGAGATCAAAACGCGGCGATCAATATTCTGAGATTGGGGCTTCCATCTCTCGGTATCGAATCGATGGAAGCCCTCCCCCTTCAGGGGTAGGGAGCAGTCACTCAGCGCAAAAGCCTTAAATAAAGTAAATTTACTCAAACTCAAAATAGCTTGTTTGGAGGTAACTTGTTTGGAGGTTCTGATGTCCAGGAGGATAACGGTTCTCTCATCGATGACCATGCTATTTGCGGCCCTCTTCGTCATCTCGCCCCTCGCTGCCCCGGCGATGGCGGATGAGATGAAGGCAGAGGAGCTGGAGACGATTCTCACCGAGCCCAAAGGATTCCTATTCATCCTGGGGACCGATTACAACGAGGTCCCCCTGAAAGAGGCTGCCATGGAACCCTCGGTATCTTCGGAGTTGGACGTCTCCATCCTCACCAGAGGAGACGAACTCCGAGAGGAGATGAACTTCTCTGAGTACTCCGTCGTCTTCATAGAGTCCCGGGATGAAGCTCTGGCGGAGGGATGGTCCCCGAAGATAAACGAATCGAGGCTCCTGGGGACGAGGTTCGTAGGATACAGATTATCTCCCAACGTCACCGCTCGATGTTGCGACCTCTCCACCCCCGACTTCGACGAGATCGAAAGGTACTGGGTCCAGGGCGGAGAGGAAAACATGGCCAATATGCTCAGGCTCATGGGACAGGAGTTCCTCGGCATCTTTACCGGGTTTGAGATTCCAGAGCCGGTGATCTTGCAGCCCAAGACTCGCGTCCTATTCATAATGAACCTCGACTCCACCGGATACGCCATCAAAAAAGCCTCCAGCGAGTCCCTCCTTATTCAGGACCTCTTCGACGTCCGGGTCCTCGACGGAGAAGAGGCCGCCTCCTCGGAGGACGATCTCTCTGAATATGACGTGATATACGTGGCCCATCTTGGAGGGGCCACCATGAACGATCTGGAGGGGAGGCTGCAGGATGCCACAGCCGCAGGCGTCAAAATTCCGACGTTCATGAAGATGGGGGACGATTCGACGATATCCAACGTCAACGTATCCGATCCGTTATATTCGCCGATATCCGCCTACTTCAACGACGACGTCCCCAGCGAGGCGAACGCGATAAACTGGATCCTCTGGACCGGGGCGGCCTTCAACGACCTGTACGTCGAGTACGAACTGCCCGAAGAGGTGAATGCTCCCACCGGAGGGATCTACCGTCCCGAGACGTACCCGATGAAGGTCTTTGAGAACTCCACCGAGTATCTCGAATGGTACAGGAACAGGACCGATGGACACGTCTACGACCCCTCAAACCTCACCGTCGGCGTCATAGGCTGGGAGGCCGCCGCCATAGCCGCCCTCGAATCGAGGGGGATTAACGTCATCGCCGTCCACTCCAACTTCATCGAGGACGATGCCCATCTCTTCACCGACGAAGAAGGCGAGGTCCTCGTCGACCTGATCCTCTCATTCAAAGGATTCTACCTTTATTACGGCGATCCGGAAGCCGGGAAGGAGAGGATCGAGGCCTTCAACGTCCCGGTGATGAAGGCCGTCACAGACTATTACTACGCCCCAGAAGAATGGGAGGCCAGCACCTTCGGCCTCAGCCCTCAGTCAGTCCCGTTCCAGATCGTCCAGCCGGAGATCGACGGAGCCATCGAGTACATCTGGGTGGCGGGGAGGGCTGAGGACCCCATAACAGAAGAGATGCGATACAGGCCGGTGGATTACCAGATGGAGTGGCTATGCGATCGCGCCGCTGCATGGGGCCGCCTCAAAAATCTGAACAATTCGGAGAAGCGGGTGGCGATCATCTACTACAACCACGGCGGCGGGAAGAACAACATCGGCGCCAGCTACCTGGACATCTCCGCCAGCTTGCCCCTCCTCCTCTCGAAGATGAAGGATGAAGGATATTACCTCGGCGAGGAGGATCTTCCCACCACCGGAAAGGAGATCATCGACCTCTTCGTCGCCAGCCGGAACGTCGGGACCTGGGCTGCCGAGGAGCTCAAAGAGGTGGCGGACTCAGAGCACGTTGAGCTATTGGCCGTCGACGAATACCTGGAGTGGTACAACGGCACCAATGGAGAGGTCCCTGAGGAAGTGCGGGCCGAGATCGAGGATTGGTGGGGCGCCCCTCCGGGGGATGGCGGGATGGTCTGCGACGGCGCCTTCGTCATACCGCTGATCAGGTTCGGTAACGTCGTCCTCGCTCCCCAGCCGATGGTAGGAAGCCTGATGACCGAGGAGGCGCTCTACCACAACACCTCGGTCCCCGTCGGCCACCAGTATCTGGCCTTCTACCTATGGCTGAATAACAACTTCGATGCCGACGCCATCGTCCACTTCGGAACTCATGGCACTCAGGAGTGGCGACCGGGAAAGCAGGCAGGCCTCTCGCGCCGCGACTACCCGCCCCTTCTCGTCCAGGATACGCCTGTGGTCTATCCCTACATCATGGACAACGTCGGCGAGGGGACCCAGGCGAAGCGGAGGGGCAACGCCGTGATCATCGACCACCTCACCCCTCCGATAGTCTCTTCCGGGCTCTACGACGAGTTTCTCGCCCTCGCTGACAAGATCGAATCTTACGAGAGCGCCACCGATCCCGCCCTGAGGCTCTCGTACCGAAGGTCCATTGTCGAGGTTTACGCCTCCCTCGGCCTCGAGCTCGACCTCAGCGTCAACGCCACCAACCTCTCGGATATGAACGAGGCCGAGTTCGACGGCTTCCTCGACATAAAGCTCCACGACCACCTCCTGGAACTCCGGGATGAGACCGTACCCTACGGGCTTCACGTCTTCGGGGTTACGCCCAACGGCACCTCCAAGGTGGGGATGGTCAGATCGATGCTGGGGAGCTCTTACATCGACCAGGTGGAGAAGGTCTGTGGCGATGGATCGAGATCTTCTACGAAGAGCAGCGGGGGGGCAGATGAGCTCCTCTTCGAGGTCCTGATCAACGGCACCGATATCCTGGAGGCCCAGAAATCGATCCTGGGAGGGTCGAACGAGGAGATATCGTCATACCTCCGTCTGGCGGTCGATTATGGAGAGCGGCTCGATCGGTCCACGAGAGAGATGGATAACGCCCTCCGGGCGCTATCCGGAGAGTTCATCCCCTCCGAGCCCGGCGGCGATCCCATCAGAAGGGCCGACGCCCTCCCCACCGGGAACAACTTCTACAGCTTCGATCCCCGGATTATCCCCGATGAAGAGGCTGAGCTTTTGGGGATCGAGCTCGCCGAGTTGTTCCTCGATATGTACAGAGAAGAGCACGGCGATTATCCTGAGAAGGTGGGCTTCGTCCTATGGAGCGTCGAGACGATGCGCCACCGGGGGATCTTCGAGGCCCAGATCTACGGCCTCCTCGGCGTCCGGCCCGTGAGGAGCATGGGCCGGATCGTCGACTTCGAGGTGACGCCCCTCGATGAGCTGGGAAGGCCCAGGATCGACGTGGTCCTGACGCCCTCGGGGCTCTATCGGGATACATTCGGAAATCATATAGACCTCTTCGATGAGGCGATACGGCGGGTGGCGGAGCTCGACGAGCCCCCGGAGATGAACCGCGTCCGGGCGAGGTCCGAGGCGATACGGGAGCTTCTCTTAGGGGAGGGTTACGAGAACGAGACCGCCCAGCTCCTCTCCCGGTCCCGGATATTCATCGATGCCCCCGGCACCTACGGCGGGGGCGGTATCGCCGGGGTGGTGGAGGCGAGCTCCACCTGGGAGGACGAGAGCAAGCTCGCCGAGCGGTACATCTCAGGCCAGGGATACGTATACGGCGGAGGGCTCTGGGGCGAGCCGAACGAGGAGCTCTTCGGTCTCAACCTGGAGACGGTGGATGCTGCGGTCCAGAGCGACACGTCGAACCTCTACGGCCTCATGGACAACGACGACATGTTCCAGTACTTCGGAGCCATGGCCCTGGCGGTCAGGGACCTTAAGGGCGAGACCCCGGAGATGTACATAACCTCCTTGAAGAGGGCAGACGCCCCAGAGATGAAGTCGCTTGAAAGCGCCTACCGGCTGGAGCTCCGGTCCCGGTACTTCAACCCCCGGTGGATAGGGGGGATGATGGAGCACGACTACGCCGGAGCCCGGGAGATGGACCGCTTCACCGAGCACCTCTGGGGCTGGGACGCCACATTGCCCGATATGGTCTGCGAGGATGACTGGGACCGGGTCTACGACGTCTACGTGGCGGACAAGTACGATTTGGGCCTCAAAGAGTTCTTCGACGAGAACAACCCATACGCCCGGCAGTCGATGACGGCGAGGATGCTGGAGGCGGCGAGGAAGGGTCGCTGGAGCCCCTCCGAGGAGGTGAAGAGGGAGCTTGCGGAGGAGTTCGAGCGGTCGGAGACCGAGTACGGCGTCGCCTGCTGCCACCACACCTGCGGAAACCTCCTCCTCAGAGAGTACATGGAGGGGATCCTCACAGGGACGGAGCCGACAGAGGCGCCGACGGTCGAGGCGGGGAGGGGCAGCTCCTCCAGGCATCCGTACCCCCAGGAGTGGTCCACGTCCAGCGCCGCCAACGAGACCCGCCCCGGCGGCATAGGATCTGACTATTCAAGAGACCGGGAGGATGCCCCCGAGCCGGTGGAGCCGGGGACGGTGGCGGTAACGGGGATGTTGATGGAGAGCCTCCAGGAGGAAGGGGGCGACCCCTCCATATCCGGGGCGCCCCTGTTGGGGATCGTCCTGGTCCTCTTCATCCTCCTGGCGATAGGGGCGGGATTCAGGAGGAGGTAGGGGACCTCCTCCCACCCCACCCTCCAGGACCGTATCCGGTTGACCCCGCCGTGGGTCCACCGGCAATTAGACAATATTGGTTTAATTTGCGCAGCTTTTCTTGCGCAAACGTTATATCATGTCGAATTGACTTATATCCAATCAGGTTTGGTAGGTGTAGACTTTGGATTTCACATGGATTGCCGCTTCTGGAGTTCTGGTGGGGATCATCATATTCTCTCTGAAGGTCAGCCTGGGGTGCGGCCTTGCCAGCCTCAGCCGAAGAGAGACCATCTCCATAGCATCGCTTTACCTGCTCGTCTCCCTCCTCATGGGCTTCGCCCTGGGCCTCGTCCCTGAAACGGCCACGTCCTCAGCGATGGAGATGGGCGTAGCCATGCACATTGCGATCGCCCTCCTCCTGGTGGCAGGAGGAGTCGCCACCGCCAGAGCGTGGAACCGGAACGGCCGCGACCTCTCCCGGAAGACCTTCTGGATCCTATCCGTCCCCTGTCCCGCATGCCTCGCCGCCACCTTCCTCTCCTGCACAGCTCTTTCTAGCATATTGGAGATTCCGGGCTGGAAGGTCGGCGCCGGAGTGGGCTTTATCTTCTTCGCATCGATAGCCGCCCTCTCTCCAGCCATAGGAAAGATGGGCAAGGCCCCTTCGGCCCTGGGGAACGCCATGATATTCGTCGGCCTCTTCTACATCCTATCCATCCTTCTCATACCCGCCTACCTAAAGACCCAGGCGATCCCCTTCGTCCCCATCTCTATCCCCGCCTCAGACCTCTTACCATCATACTTCGTTATCCTCGGACTGGTCTTCCTCGGCTTCGTCGGCAGGAGGATGGGGGTACGCCTTTGAGCGTCTACATCGAGATCGTCAACGTCCTCTTCGTCTTCTCGACGGCGCTTCTATACCCCGTCATACTGGCGCTCCTCCTCCTCTTCGGATGGTCCCTCGCCCTGCTGGGCTCCCTCATATCCGAGTACACCTCCCGGCATAGAGATCTCGCTCTCCTTGAGAGGGTCTGCGCCGAGGCCTCGGAGATGGCACGATCGGGCCGCGAGGATCTCGCCTGCACCGCCGTGAAGGGGTACAGAGCCCATCCTCAGGTCTCCAGGGCTCTGAGCGATGCGGCCCGTTCCTTTCGGAGCGACACCTTCGCGGCGAGGATTGAGAAGACCCTCCAGGATGCGGAGCTCGGTATGGGAAAGGCCCTGGAGCCGGTCAAGATCGGCGTTCGGGTGGGGCCGATGCTGGGGCTGATGGGAACCCTCATCCCCATGGGCCCCGCCCTGATCAGCCTCTCTCAGGGAGATATTCAGCAGATGGCCGACAGCCTGGTGATCGCCTTCTCTACGACGGTCATCGGCCTCGCCGTCGGCGGGATCTGCTACGGGACCTACGTCGTCAGGAACAGGTGGTACCGGCAGGACTTAAGCGACCTCGAGTACGCGGCAGAGCTTCTCTCGAGCGAGAACTGCAGGAGAACGTTCCTCGGAGGAGACGGCGAGGCGTCGGGATGAGAAGAGTCGGAGGCGTCGTCAAGGCCGTCAGGGCGGGGCGGACCAGAACCGGGATGCTGGACGAGTCCGAAGACGACCCCCTGAGCGGGGTCGCCAACCTCTTCGACGCCGCCATGGTCTTCGCCATCGCCCTCCTCCTGGCCCTGGTCATCTCCTACAACATACCCGAGCTCCTCACCCCCGAGGCGAGCGTCACCATCGTAAAGAACCCTGGAGACCCCAACATGCAGATCATAATAAAGGATATGAACCAGATCCAGATCCTGAACATGACCGATAAGGTGGCCGGCGGCCAGGGGACGAAGATGGGGACCGCCTACCGGCTGGAGAACGGGATGGTCGTCTACGTCCCGGAGAACGCCAGCGCGGCGGCTTAGGTCGGCTGCGGCCCCAGATCGAATTGTACCTTCTGATTTCGGCGAGAGCGTGATGGGCCAAATAGACAATATCTACAACGTGCATCGGAGGAACTCTCTGTTGCATCTCTTCGAAGATATCAAATCGAGAGGGGAACCAAAACCGACATCATTAAAGGTAAATAAGTGCGGGGGAAGGGATTCGAACCCTTGAACTCCTGCGAGAATAGATCTTGAGTCTATCACCGTTGACCTGGCTTGGTTACCCCCGCTCTAGTCGAAGTGGGTTACACAGGTCCAGTGGTAATATCCGAGGATCCCCGTACCCGTCACCTCGTCGTACTCCTGGAGGGGCCGGCCGCAGATCGTGCACCTCTCGCCCTCGGGGACCTCGATCTCCGAGTCGTCGCAGATCACCACTATGACCATGACCGGATGTATCGTCTCCGGTTTTAAATGTTTTGCCGTCGTCTGACCCGTCTTGCCTCCTGGCTCTCCGTCCGCCAGGACGGATGAAGGCCCGGCCTGACGGCTTTCATGATGGAAGCTTTACAAGAGGCGAGAAGAAAAGGTCCTCCGACGAGGAGTTTTCGATCTGGAGGTGTCTTGCAGGAGGGACAAATCTGGCTGCTGGTCCGTCGAAGGTAGCTTGCGACCTCATCGGATCGATAGATACATAACTGCCTACGAGGGCATAGTCTCCTCATTAAACGAGGTGTCCACCGTTGCAAATAATCGGTCTCGAAGACCATGAGGTCGAGGCTGGCCTCCGAAGGGCTGGCCTGGGCCTATCGGTTCCTGAGGCGCGCTCCATCGCCGAGGCTCTGGGCAGGGACCCCACCGTCCCGGAGCTCTTCAACTACGATACCATGTGGAGCGAGCACTGCTCCTACAAGAGCAGCCGCGCCACCCTGAACGAGTTTCTCCATACAGAAGGCCCCAACGTCGTCCAGGGTCCCGAAGAGGACGCGGGGATCGTGGCCATCGACGACGAGTGGTGCGTCGTCATCGCCCACGAGAGCCACAACCACCCCTCCCAGATCCTCCCCAACGAAGGGGCTGCCACCGGGATAGGCGGCATCGTAAGAGATGTAAACTGCATGGGCGCCAAAGTCGTCGCCACCGCCGACCCCCTTCGGTTCGGCGACCCCTACGGCGAAGACAAGAATCACGTCCGATGGGTGGCAGAGGGGGTAGTTGACGGCATCTGGCAGTACGGCAACGCCCTGGGGGTCCCCATCATCGCCGGAGACGTCGTCTTCGACGACAGCTTCGACTCCAACTGCCTGGTGAACGTCGTCGCCGTTGGGGTCGTAAAGAGGGGAGAGATCATCAAGAGCCGCGCTCCAGCGGGGGCGGGAGAGAAGGGGTACGACGTCATCGTCGTCGGAAAGCCCACCGACTCCAGCGGCTTTGGAGGCGTCACCTTCGCCTCCGAGGAGCTGCGGGAAGAGGACGAGGAGGCGAACAGAGGAGCGATCCAGATCCCCGACCCCTTCCTCAAGAACGTCCTCTTCAAGGCGAACGAGGCCCTATTCCAGCTCACCCGCGAGGAGGGGATCGTCATAGGGTTCAAGGACCTGGGGGGCGGCGGGTTCACCTGCGCCTCCTCGGAGATGGGGGCGAGCGCCGGGTACGGGATGGACCTCGACCTCGACCTCCTCCACAAGGCTAGCGAGGACCTCCCCCCCGAGGTCGTGGCCTGCGCCGAGACCCAGGAGAGATTCATGCTGGTATGTCCCCCGGAGCTGACCCCCCGGGCGCTGAAGATATACAACGAGGACTGGGACCTCCCCAACGTCTATGAGGGGGCGAGGGCCTCCGTCGTCGGAAAGGTCACGACGGACGGCAGGTACATAACCCGGTACCGGGGGATAGTGACCTGCGACATCTCCATCGAGCACCTCACGCGGGGGATCCGCTACGAGAGGGAGGAGAGTCCCCGGGTCATAGACCTCAAAGAGCCGGATATCGCCGCCCCCGAAGACCTCACCGAAGTCCTTCTAAAGGTTCTGGCCTCGCCGAACGTCTCATCAAGGGAGCACATCTATCGCTACTACGACACCGAGGTCCAGGGCAACGCCGTAATACGGCCCGGAGAGGCAGACGCCGGCCTCATAGCCCCGGTCCGGGGAGAGAAGTTCGGCATCGCCCTCTCCGTCGACGCCAATCCCTTCTACGGCAGGATCAGCCCCTACTGGGCCGGGGCGACGGCCGTCGCCGAGGCGATGAGAAACGTCGCCGCCGTCGGGGCGTACCCCGCGACCCTCACCGACTGCCTCAACTTCGGAAACCCCGAGAAGCCGGAGGCCTTCTGGGAGTTCAGAGAATGCGTCAGGGGTCTCGCCGACGCCGCCAAAGCCCTCTGGCTCAAGGGGTACGATGATACCCCCGTCCCCATCGTCTCCGGGAACGTCAGCTTCTACAACGAGTCCCCCGACGGGTCGGTGGACCCATCCCCGATCATCGCCTGCGTCGGCCTCATAGACGACGTCAGGGACGCCGTCACCATGGAGCTGAAGAACGCCGGCGACTCCGTCTACCTCATAGGGCCCCGGTTCGACGAGCTGGGGGGCTCGGAGTACTATCGGACGGTCCACGGCGTCACGGGCAAGAACGTGCCGATCGTAAGGTTCGAGCTGGAGAGGAGCATGATCTACGCCGTCATCGATTCCATCGCCGAGAAGCTCGTCGTCGCCGCCCACGACATATCCAACGGCGGCCTTGGAGCGACAGCCGCCGAGATGACCCTCGCCGGACGGGCCGATCTCGGTCTGGAGCTGGACCTGGACGCCTCCGGCCCGGACCTCTCCGCCGACCGGCTGATATTCAGCGAGTCCTCCGGCTTCCTTCTGGAGTGTCGGAAAGGTGCTGAAGAGGAGCTCGAAGAGCTTCTGAAAGGATACGGCCTCGATATCATGAAGATCGGAAAGGTGGTCAGTTCGCCGGAGCTGGTCATGACCTACAGAGGGAGGACCGTCCTTTCGACGGACCTCACGACGGCGAAGAAGGCCTGGACCGCAGGCCTATCGGAGGCGATGAGATGAAGATCGCTGTCATCCAGTTTCCGGGGACGAACTGCGAGCATGAGACCCTGGTGGCGGCCCGCGCCGCAGACCTATCCGGGGAGATATTTCGGTGGAACCGGCCGGCTGAAGAGCTCTGCGCCTTCGACGGATACATAATCCCCGGAGGCTTCTCCTACCAGGACAGGCTCCGGGCGGGGGCGATAGCCTCCAAGGAGCCGGTGATGGACGCCCTCCGGGAGGAGGCGGAACGGGGCAAGCCGATCATCGGGATCTGTAACGGCTTTCAGATCCTGGTGGAGTCGGGGCTCCTCCCGGGCTTGGGCGGCGTCGACGTCGCCCTAGCTTCGAACGTCATGGTCTCCAAGGGGGAGATCGCAAGGCGCGGATTCTACTGCGCCTGGACGACCCTCCGCTCCGAGACCCCGGCGAGGAGGTGCAGCGGTAGCTTCCTCCTGGATAAAGGGGACCTCGTATCGATGCCCCTGGCCCACGCTGAGGGTAACCTCGTCACCGCCGACGAAGATCTGATGGAGAGGTTGAACGAGGAGGATCAGGTAGTATTCCGGTACTGCGACGAGGGCGGCAGAGTGGAGACGGAGTTTCCGGTGAACGTCAACGGCAGCCTGGAGAATATAGCCGGGATCTGTAACCCCGAGGGGAACGTCCTGGGTCTGATGCCCCACCCCGAGAGGTCTTCTTTCGCCTGGCAGCTCCCGCCGACGGATTCGGCGAAGAGCGCAGGGGACATGACGGCCCCGGGGCCCGGAAGGAGGATATTCGAGTCGATGAGGCGGTATATCGAGGTGATGAGATGAAGATCAACCTTCGGGTCTCGCTGAAGATCCCGGACGCAGAGGCGGCCACCGTCAAGAACACCCTCCGCAGAAGGATGGGGTACGGGGCGGTCCTGGCGGAACTGGGCAAAGAGAGGCTCTGGTCCATCGAGGTCGACGACTCCGTCGCAGATCCCGCAGACTTGGCCGGCAGGCTCGCCCGGGAGCTGGTGAACGAGAACAAGGAGAGCTACAAGGCCACCGTCGACTCCATCGACTTTGAAGAGGGTTACGTCCCGGTGAAGGTGGGGCTCCGTATCGAGGATGGCGAGGCGATCTCCGCCCAGAACCGGCTGCGAAACCGGCTCGGCTTCGATATGGTCAGGTCCGTCGAGAGGTCTATGGTCTGGAAGCTCTACCTCCGGACCGAGGAGCCCGAGAGGGCGGCGGAGGAGATCGCCAAGGGGCTCCTGATAAACCCTCACAAGGACTATTATGAGATCATGAGATGAGAGGAGGGCGATGACCTCCTACCTCCAGCACCCCATGCTGAAGGAGAAGGCGGTGGAAAGAAGGCTCTTTCAGCTGGAGCTCGCCTCCACCGCCCTCAAGGCCTCGACCCTGGTGGTCCTCCCGACGGGCCTGGGAAAGACCGTCGTCGCCCTGATGGTCCTCCTGGCCAGGCTCCCCCGGGGCAAAGCGCTATTCCTCGCTCCTACCAAGCCCCTGGTGGAGCAGCACGCATCTTTTTTGGAGAAAGTCCTCGAGGACGCATCCATCGCAGTCACGTTCACCGGGGAGATCCCCCCTGACAGGAGGAGGGAGATGTGGGAGGGGGCCAGGGTCGTCGTATCTACGCCTCAGGTGGTGGAAAACGACCTTCTCTCCCGGCGGATATCCCTCCGGGGCGTCTCTTTGATCATATTCGACGAGGCCCATCGGGCCGTCGGAAACTACGCCTACGTCTACATAGCGGAGCGCTACCAGCGGGAGGGTACCGACCGGCTCGTCCTGGGGATCACGGCGAGCCCCGGAAGCAGCCTCGAGAGGATCGAGGAGGTCTCCAATAACCTCGGGGCGATGCGGATAGAGACGAAGACGGAGGCTGACCCCGACGTATCTCCCTTCGTCCACGAGAGGGAGATCGAGGTCGTCAAGGTGGCGGTCCCTTCGGAGATCATGAGGCTGCGGACCCTCCTGGAAGAGGTCCTGGAGGATCGGGGCGAGGCCCTCCATCAGCTCGGGGGGTCCGACGGCCTGCGGATGCCCAAGAGGATGGACAGAACCTCGAAGAAAGAGCTTCTGGAGATGCAGAAGACCCTCCGGGGGATGATCGCAAAAAACCCGTCGCCGAGCCTCTACCAGGCGGTATCGGTCCTGGCGGAGGTCCTGAAGCTGAAGCACGCCGTGGAGCTCGCCGAGACCCAGGGGGTCGACTCCCTCGCCCGGTACCTGGATAGGCTCGAATCGGAGGCCTCCTCCCCGGGGGGAAGCAAGGCGGCGAAGAGGATCATGGCCGACCCCAGGGTGGTGGAGGCGGTGAGCGACCTCGCCAGGATGGACGTCGACCATCCGAAGCTCCGGGCGGTCCGGGAGCTCGTCGAAGAGCAGCTTACTTCCAAGCCTGAATCGCGGATCATGGTCTTCACCAACTACCGGGATACGGCGAGCTCCGTCCTCGACTACCTCCGGGAGGGGGCAGGCGAGCTGATCAGGCCCGTCCGGTTCGTCGGCCAGTCCAGCAGGGCCGCCGACGAGGGGCTATCCCAGAAGAAGCAGGCCGAGATCCTCAGAAAGTTTCGGGATGGGGAGTACAATGTCCTCATCGCCACCTCCGTCGGGGAAGAGGGGATCGACATCCCGGCGACGGACCTCGTCCTCTTCTACGAGCCGGTCCCCAGCGAGATCAGGTCGATCCAGAGGAAGGGGAGGACCGGGAGGGCGAGGGCGGGGAGGGTCGTCGTCCTCGTCGCCAGGGGAACGAGGGATGAGGCCTACCGCTGGATCAGCGACCGCAAGGAGAAGAACATGCGCCAGCAGATCCGGGAGATGAGCTGGCCTGACCGGCGGGACCCGGGATCGGCGGCCGGAGGAGGCGCAGCCCTTCCCCCCGGCGGGAGGGGAAGGCAGCTGTCGATCGGAGAGGTCGGAGGAGGGGCGGCGGCTGCCGGCGGGCAGCCGGCCTTCCTCGACCGCCCCGAGGAGGAGGAGGCCTCCGCCCTCGTCGCCGTCGACCCCAGGGAGAGGAGCCTCGCCCGGATGCTGGAGTCGATGGGGGTGGGGGTTACCTTGCGGTTCCTGGAGGTGGGAGATTACATAGTAAGCGATAGGGTCGGGATCGAGAGGAAGACCGCCGACGACTTCGTCGACTCCCTCATCGGCGGCGAAAGAAACCTCTTCGCCCAGCTCAAAGACCTCTCCCGCAACTACGAGAGGCCGATCCTCATCCTGGAAGGGCGGGACCTCTACGCCCGGCAGGTCCACCCCAACGCCATCCGCGGCGCCCTCGCCTCGATAGCCGTCGACTTCGGCGTCGCCATAATCCCCACCGCCGACGAGGATGAGACCGTCTCGGTGATCGCGGCCATCGCGCGGCGCGAGCAGCAGGCCGGGGGCGGCTCTCCTCACGCCCACGGCAAGAAGACCCACCGGACCCTCAAAGAGCAGCAGGAGTACCTGGTCTCCTCGATACCGGGGGTCGGAAATGCGGTGGCCAAGAACCTCCTACGCTCCTTCGGGTCCGTCGAGAGGGTCTTCGCCGCCCCGGCGGAGGAGCTGGAGGCGGTTCCCCTTGTGGGGCCGAAGACGGCGGAGAGGATCCGGGAGCTGGTGGGCGGGGAGTACAAGGGGTGAGAAATACTTTGTTTACGAATCGTGACTACTCCCCGCCCTGAAGGGCAGGGCTTCTAGCTTTTGGCAGAGACTGTAGCCCCAGTCTTTGAATGTTCATCGCCGCATTCTCGTCACGGTCCATGACCAGCCCGCATTGAGGACATCCATGGACCCGATCCGATAGCGACTTCGGCACTTTAAGGCCGCACCTGGAACAATAGCTGACTTGTGTTCCTGGGATCTACTAGAACCACCATCGAACCGGCGCTCTCAGCCTTGTACGATGTGGTTATCACTAGCATCCTCCAGGCAGCGTCTGATATGCTCTTAGCCAGGCAGTGGTT
>NZ_JARFPL010000031.1:0-27301 GCF_029167205.1 Candidatus Methanocrinis alkalitolerans | reverse complement strand
CACCAAAAAATAAGCTTTTATATATCATAAATTTTTCGGTTAAATCTAGATATTGACTACGAATATATCGTCATCCATTTTTCACGCTTATTTCGGGTATTCTGAAAAGGAGGCTGAATAGTTACATTGTAACATCAATTTGATGCTTAACTCCTGTATCTCCAATTAGCCTACGATTATGTAGAACTACTCCAGATTTTTCAATGTGCCTAAAAACCATTGCGGCCAATCTCTCATACCGTGTACCTGCTTTTGTGGTCTCTATGGGATTGTATTTATCGTGCAATTCGTCATACTGGGAACGCTTTTGCAATAGTGGTACACTCCTTAAAGCTTAATTGCTATATTTGTATTTTGGTTATAATAACTTTTCCTATAGTAGGGATCTGTCATCGAATTCCTTCGAATTCCTTCGAGTTCGTTGGGGAGGTTATAAACTTAATGTCCGCTCTTCCGATCCATTTATCAATCCCCAGGGACATATACACCCTTCGGAGCGTATGAATATGAAGAGCTTGAAAGGAACCCAGACCGAAAAGAACATCCTCACCGCCTTTGCGGGAGAATCCCAGGCCCGAAACAGGTACAACTTCTTCGCCTCCCAGGCCAAAAAAGAGGGGTACGAGCAGATCTCCGCCATCTTCGCCGAGACCGCCGACAACGAGAAGGAGCACGCAAAAAGGCTCTTCAAGTTCCTGGTGGAGGGCGGCGAGGTCGAGGTCCGGGCGTCCTTCCCCGCCGGGGTCATAGGAAAGACCGTCGACAACCTCAGGGACGCCGCCGCCGGCGAGAAGCACGAGTACTCCCAGATGTATCCGGAGTTTGCGGCAAAAGCCGACGAGGAGGGCTTCCCCGAGGTCGCCGAGACGATGAGGAATATCGCCGCCGCCGAGATCGGCCACGAGACGAGGTTTTTAGCCCTGGCGAAGAACATAGACGACGGGACGGTCTTCAAGAGGCCGGGGACGGTCCGATGGAGGTGCAGGAACTGCGGCTACATCCACGAGGGCGCTGAGGCGCCGGAGGAGTGCCCCGCCTGCGAACACGAGAGGGCCTACTTCGAGCTCTTCTGCGAGAACTACTGACGGTCTTTGATCTGGGCGTCGGGGGCGACCGGGGCCGGGCGAGCGAAGCCTCGATGGGTATCCGCCCCGCCTCCTCCATCGCCTTTTCTACTCCATCCGGCATTCCGCAGTAAGGCTATGCAAAATTAAGAATTTATTGCTTGCCAAAATATGCATAAATTCAAACGTTTAACTTAAATTTTGTTTAAAATAATTTTACTAGAATTTGTCAACACGATATTAACAATTCAGTATATTATAAAAATTTAATAATTATATTCTTAGTCTTTATGAAGCTGGCCTTATTTGATCTCTATACAGAGTCGATTGATATCTATTCTCAAAAAATCGATAGCAGGAAAATTAATGAGCGTTCAAACCGTTAATGCGAAATGCCGGCTCCATCACCTTTCTATAGCTTTCTATAGTCATCTCCACAGCCCTCTTTCCATCGTCCCCCTCTATGGGCTTCTACTTCACCCTCTCGATCTCTCTTGATCTGCACGAGGGGCAGCGGATGGCGACGCCCCCGGCCTTGAATCTGTCATCGCAGGATAGACACCTGTAGCTCTTTTCGTA
Source organism: Candidatus Methanocrinis alkalitolerans (assembly GCF_029167205.1). NCBI lineage: Archaea > Methanobacteriati > Methanobacteriota > Methanomicrobia > Methanotrichales > Methanotrichaceae > Methanocrinis > Candidatus Methanocrinis alkalitolerans. The sequence continues at coordinate 25,658 of NZ_JARFPL010000031.1, read as the reverse complement.
ACCTGACCCCTCGGCGGGGTCTATCGAGCATCCGCAGATGGAGCACATGGCGCATAACCACCTCGATAAATTCTCTTTGAAGGGCCGCAAACCTCATGACCCCCGGATGGGCCTCAAAACCTCGTCTTCACCCTTTCTTTGAAGAGCTGGCTTGCGATCTCTGAGAGGCCCAGCTCCTCGTCCATCGCCCGGATCTCCCCGGCCCGCGCCCGGGTCATCGGCTTTCTTGGGGCGGCGGTGCAGCTGGCGGCGTCCGCCGTCGCCCGGTAGGTCCCGATCTTCCTTGCGAGGTCGGTGATCTCCGCCTTGTCCATGGCGATGAGGGGATGGTAGACGGGAAGGTCGATCCCCGACTGCTCCGCCATGATGTTCGCCGGGGTCTGGGACGCGACCTGCCCCAGGGAGTAGCCGGTGACGACGCCGTAGGCCTCCTCCTCCGCCATCACCATCCCGGCCATCCTGTACATCAGCCGCCGGCAGAGGAGGCATGTCGCCCTCGGCTCCGCGGCGGCGATCTTCGCGAGGCCCTCGCCGATGGGGACCCGGATGAAGTTGATCTTGCGCCCCGAGGTCCAGCGGCGGAGGGCTTCGGCCGACCTCTCCGCCTGGGGGAGGGCGTCGACGAAAGGCCGGGCGTCGAAGTAGAGGAGGGAGACGGGGCAGCCCCGCCGCATCATCATCCAGGCGGCGACGGGAGAGTCGATCCCCCCGGAGATGAGGGCGAGCATCCGAGGCTGGGTGCCGAGGGGAAGGCCTCCAACGCCCCGGAATACGTCGGTGAAGACGAGGACCTTATCCTCCCTCGCCTCGATTAAGATCTCCAGCTCCGGCTCCGAGAGATCGACTTTCGCCCCAGTCCTCTCCTGGACGGCAGCTCCAACAAAGACGGCGATCTGGGTGCTGGATATGGACCCTCCGCCCCGGCGGGCCCGGATGGCGAAGGATTCGGGGCGGCGATCGGCGGCGAGGTCCGAGGCTGTTTTTCCGATCAGGTCGAGGTCGGGCTCGACGGTGACGACGGGGCTCGCCGATACTACCCCAAAAACGTCGGCGATAATGGACGGAGCCCTGGGGTCGGAGGTCTCGACGAAGATCCTCCCCCGCTCCAGGGATAAAGAGTGATCTATCCCCGCCTCCTTAAGGTTGAAGCCGATGTTGGAGGCGAGGGTCCTCTCCCAGCTCTTCCTGGTCCAGGGGTCCTTGAGGGCAATCTCGCCGTACCTGACCAGGACCGAGTCGGAAGAGGTCATGCCGTCCTTTACCTGGCAGCTATCGCTTTGGCAGACCTGGCGATCTTCCTTCTCCGTGCGCCGGCAGAGGTGTACTTCTGGAGGGGGCCGGGCCTCTTGTGAGTCGCCTCGGACCTGGGCACCTGTCTAATCTGTCCATTTCTTCCTTTGATTTTGATCCATTCTATGCTTCCTGTCTTTCCCATAAGCCGTAACTATCCGGACCGGTCTTAAATAGGTTTCGAGGAGCGGGGCGATTTTGGACCGTCTCTTCTCCAGAAGAGGAGAAATTGGAGGATCAAGGAAGAAGAAGTGGAGCGGAGAAGTATGTTGAGTTGAGTCAAACCGACGGTTTGCAAGGTAACTCTTTTAACGGGGGGGCGCCATCAGCCAGAGCGTGAACCGCGAGACCGCCCTCCCCAAAATCCAGGTGAGCAAGTCATCGGCCCTGGTCCTCTTAGGCCTGGGGATCTACCTAGCCTATCTCCACAGGCTCGGCCTGGGTGAGGTTGCCGAAAGCCTCCAGGGGATGAGCCTACCGTTCTTCTTTGCGGCCTTGGCCCTCTCCCTCATGATGGTGGGCTTCAACGCCCTCTCGTGGAAGAGGATCGCCGAAGAGCTCGATATTTCCGCCTCCTTGGGCGACCATTTCTTGATATACCTATCGAGCATCTTCGCAAACAACCTCATACCCTCGGGGAGCTTCTCCGGAGAGACGGCCCGGATATACTTCATGGGGAAGGTCGCCGGAGGGTCTCGATACGACGCGAGCTTCGCCTCCGTCGCCGCCAGCAGGATCATCACCGCCGTCCCCTTCGTCCTGGGAATGATCCTGGGCCTCGGATACCTCGCCCTCGGGTCCTCGGCCCCCCCCTGGGCGCTCACCGCGTGCTTTGCCATGATGGTCTTCTCCGTCTCGGCGGGGATCTTCTTCGTCGGGATCTGCTTTGAGGAGCGGTGGCTTCAGAGGATGGTGAGCTTTGCCATCGGCCCCCTGGAGAGGATATTTCGCCGGGAGGTGGACCGGGAGGTCTGCTCCGGCGCTGTATCCGGATTTATGAGGTCCATGCAGATGCTCCTTCAGCGGGAGAGGAGGGGCGGTCTCCTCGCAAGCCTGGGCTGGGCGGTGGCGGGCTGGATCTGCCTTGTGATGGTCGCCTTCGCCGCCTTCCGGTCCCTCGACGTGGAGGTCTCCATATTCGCAATATTAGCCGTCTACTCAGTGATCATAGTCTTTCAGACCTTCCCCTTCGGCCTCCCCGGCGGGATCGGCCTGGTGGAGATCCTGATGACCGCCCTCTTCTTCGCCGTGGGGGTATCGATATACGATGCCGCCGCCGTCACCATCCTCATCCGCCTCGTCCAGCTCTGGTTCCTCGCCCTTCTGGGGGGCGTCTCCACCCTCCACCTTTTGAGGAGGATCGAGAGGGATAGGAGCTGCCGGGAGCCTTCGGAGAGCTCCTCCGGCGCCGGGATCTGAAATAGAGTTAAATACCATCAGGGCGTCAATCCCCATCGGGCGGGACAGTAGGGTAGCCTGGTCCATCCTCGAGCGTTTGGGACGCTTGGACTGCGGTTCAAATCCGCGCTGTCCCACCAAAAGTTCTCAAAAGAACGGTTTTGATGGCCATCATCGAGAAGTGTCTTGAAGAGGCCGGAGAATCTTCTCTTCCACCCAAAACTTCTTCTGCGAATCGAAGCCCGGACCCTCGACCGGAGGGGTCTCCGGCGAGGTCGAAGCCTTTCGCCTTCCTGGCGCTGATGATGCTGCCGCTGCCATCAATCGCGCTGGTTCAGGGGGGGGCGGGAAAGGCGCTGAGGACGGAGGATGGATGGATGGAGGGGGATGGTCCGGCGGCATTTGAGCACATATACTCAAATCTCTCAAGTTTGAATAGATATACTCAAATCTTCTAAATTTGAATAAATATACCCAAATCTCCTGAGTTTGAGTTGATATAATCAAATATCTTAAGAATGACTGGATTATACTCAAATCATCGCTATTTGAGACGATTCATCCCAAACATCCCACGGGCCGCAGCTTCAGCGCCAGATAGCACCAGAAGATCTCGAAAAACTCCAGGAGAAACAGCAGATCAGGGGACAGCTTGCGGATCAACTCAATCGCCCCGGCGAAAAGATATAATACCCAACTGAACAGAGACGAATAAAAATCTGAGAATGGCAATAATATGGGTAAAAAATTATATGCGGTATTGACCGGGGATCTGATCGGGTCGCGGCAGCTTAAGAGCAGCGGGATCTCATACATCGAACATCTCAATAAATCTCTGGAATATGTGGGAGGAAGATACCTGCATCCCCCTTTCATCTACAGGGGAGACAGCTTTCAAGGGATCACCAGCGAGCCCGAATCTGCTCTCAAAGATGCGATCCTCCTGCGGCTGATGTTGATCTCCGGCATTAACGCGGAAGAGAAATCTCCCCGGATCGACGCACGAGTCTCGATCGGGGTGGGCGAGATCGATCATCTCCGACATAAAAGATACGATCTTGACAAACTTGGCGACGTTGGCGAGATGGACGGAGAGGCGTTTGAGTATTCAGGCCTGCAGCTGGACCGCATAAAAAATGAGCGGCAAAATCTGGCGGTCAAAACGCCCTGGGATGAGGCGAACCAGGAGCTGAATATATATTGCAAGATGATCGATCGGTTGATAGATAGGTGGACGAAGAAGAAGTGTGAAGCTGTAATGCACAGGCTTGAAGGCCATACTCTTAATGAAATCGGCGAGATGCTGAATATCGACGGATCAGCTGTTCATTACCGACTGGCCCAGACCGATTACGAGATCGTCGAATTGATCATCCAGCGATACTCGGATATCATAAAAAACAAGGTTGAGATGTGCGGGTTGAATGAATCGGATGAAGATCCCGGGGTTCGGGTAGCGTAACATGACGGCGATCCCGGACCTCTCAGGACTTTCGAGCCTCTCAAGCCTCTCGGGTCTGTTATTCCTGATTCTATTGGTCTTCTCACATATGCTGGCAGATTTCGTATTGCAGCCGGACGGATGGGTCGACGGCAAAAAAGAGGCCGGATGGAGGTCGAGGTACCTCTATCTCCACGTATTCATCGTCGCCCTTCTCGCAGGATCGATCGCCTGGGCGTTCCTCGGCCTATTTCCTGCCGCTCTCGTCTTCACCGCCTTTTTCGCATCGCATCTGGTGATCGATATAGTGAAGTCGAGATACGAAGATACGGTGAGGTCCTTTGTCGGCGACCAGGCGGCCCACATGATAATTATAATATCGGTATGGGCTGCATTATTCCATCCGGATTTCTCCTCTCTTCAGAGCCGCCTCTCGGAGCCGACGTTGATCTCAATCTCCGTGGTCCTGCTGAGCTATACGGTGATCTTCCAGCCGGCGGGGATCTTCGTATCGAAGATGACCAGAGGCTGGCGAGATAAGATCCAGGAAGACGATAAAAATAAGGTCCGCGCGAGCGGGAGCCTAGAGAGCGCGGGCAGATATATCGGCTATCTTGAACGTTTCTTAATTCTGACTTTCATAATATTTCAGCAATATACCGCCATCGGGCTCCTAATCGCTGCAAAATCGATCTTCAGGTATAATACGAATCGAATAACCGGCGAGTACATCCTATTTGGAACGCTCCTCAGCTTCAGCATAGCCATCTTCGTCGGGTTTTTTGCCAACCTCTTCCTCTCCCTCTTTCTGCCCGACGAGGTCTGGGATATTTTAAATACATTTATATATAACCCTGCGGCGCTGCCATGATCGGCCCCGGCACCCCCTCCCATCGGCCCCCCTGGTGGCGCGGCCCTCCCTTCCCCGGCAATGGGGGCGTGGGGCTATTCGCCGAACTCCGGGCGAGCTATCGTTGATCTATCGCCAAAAAAAGTGGAAGGTGAAACCCAGCCGGTCATATTAGAGACTGGCGGAATTCTTCGCGGCTAGCATCATCGGCAGGTCCGGTTTTAGGTCTCGACTTCAAGACCGCCTGGAACGCTGAGGAATATCCTGTTCCACTCCAGTACCCCTTCTGAATCGGTCTTCATGAGGCAGAGGTCTTGGGCCCGGGATCCAGCCCGGGATCCAGTGATGATGTAGCCTCCGTCACTGGTTTCCATAACCGAGTTTCCCAAGTTTATATCGGATTTGCTGTAGGTGTTTTTCCACACCATGACCCCGTCGGGACTCAATTTCGCCAAACAGACCTCTTTGGCTGGGTTTCTGCTGAGGATTATGTAGCCTCCATCCCTCGTCGCCTGGAAATCGTACAGCATGTAGGAGAGATTCCACTTCGGAGTGGCGACGCCTCTGCTGAGCCCGTCTTTTGATATGAAGACCGTCTGGTCGGGGTCCAGGTTGAAGAGGCTGTTCAGATCCCATTTCCAGACCGTGTTTCCTTCGGAGTCCGTCTTTGCCAACCAGGGAGAACTAAAACCTCTGACGTAGCCTCCAGCGGTGTAGCTGCCATCTTCGCTCGCCCTGAGGATTTGGCCGGACTGGCCGCCTGTTCCCTCTAATTCTGTGGTCCAGATATCGTTTCCTTCCTGATTGGTCTTGATCAGCAGGACTCTTTTTAAGGAGGAATCGTCAACGAGGGGTCTTTCGTTGATGAGAAGGAGGTATTCGCCCTCGTCGGTCACCAGAGCCGAGACTAATATCCCTCGGACTCTGTCTCCGATGGTTCTATCCCATTCTTCGACCCCACGCGAGTCGGTTTTTATGATCCAGGAGTCCAGCCCGTCGTCGTCAGGTCTATATTTGTTCCCGGCGACGGCGTAGCCACCATCCATCATTTCTCGGGCGAAGAGTCCAGCGTCGAATTCGGGGCCACCGAAGGATCTGACGCCGAAGGTTCTGTTCCAAAGCTCGGTTCCGTTTGAATCGGTTCTTAAAAGCCAGATGTCAGGAAGTCGGTCGTCAGGCTCGTAGATCCCGTATGATCTTGTGAGCCCGGCGATTATGTAGCCTCCGTCTTTTGTCTTTTGAATCGAGGACCCATAATCCATGTTATCTCCCCCAAAGGTCCTGTTCCACTCCTCGCTCCCGTTGGAATCGGTCTTCAAAAGCAGGATATCCCTGGACTCTATCACCGGTCCGTGGGCTTTGTTCTCGTAGATGTCTCCAAGGACGATATAACCGCCGTCTCCCGTTTCCAGGACCGAATAGCCTTTGGTTCCCTTTCCCGTCCCGACCATCCAACGTTTCTCCAATACTTCTCCCTCGCCGAAAGTTCTCGACGACGAATAGTTGCGGCTGCTGGCTGAGGTCGAGAGGCTCTCACCCGCCCCTCCCCCGCTGGAGGAGTTGGGGCTTCCGCTCTGTGGCATATTAATTATCCCGGCATTCTTCCAGCCAGTGCCTTTGATCGTTGCCGCGACGTGCAAGTCTTTTCCCGATTCGGAATCCGTCTGGCCGGCGTCGTCTGCAACGTAGGCAGGAATTAAAAGAATTGAGAAGACCACCAGCGCTGCAGCGCACTTTAAGACACCGATCCTCGTTATGCTTATGCAAGAACTCATTTCTACATCCCGTGAAACATCGGGACTATCAGCTTAATTTATTTTCCCCCAGCAGCTCTATTCTTCTCAATCCCCAGGATTGACCGGTTCGCCTCCAGTTTGAGGATGGCGTCCTCCTCCGCAGGAGCCAGGCATCGTTCGTTACGATCCGGCTCGCCCTCGGCGGCGTTGGTGGGCGGGGCAATCGGAAGTCCGAGGAACTCGCCCAAGCTTTTTGTAGATTGAGATTGAACTGAATCATCGGAGGAGTCCCCGACGAGATCGAAGCCTTTCGCCGTCCTGGCGCTGCTGATGCTGTCGATGGCAGCAACCGCGCTGGGCCAGGTGGAGGGAGGCGAGAACGGCACAGATCAAGCGTTGGCTTCTGAAAACCCCGACGAAAACCCATGGAAAAACTACTGGTACACCATCGGCCCGCTTATTTTAGCAGCCGTGATCGCCTGGATCGTCGAGCATTTTTTCAACGGTATTTCACGCGCTATGAATTTTGTTCTGGCCAAATTCTGGAAAAAGGAAGAAGCTTCTTCGACACGGCAACCAAAGTTGGCCGACCAGATCAACGTAGTTTGTGGCGAAACAGCTAGAAGCGCTGGGCGCGATTATCACGAGACAAACATCAACCTCAGCCGTGAAGCCCTGGAGTTGCTCAATAAGAGCTATCAGCCCCCAGAACCGCCCCGACTCGACGAACTCCCACCTCGCGGAGACCTCCCGCCAGGCTCCTGCGTCCCCTTTTCACCAAATAAAGTCTTCACTGGTCGTGTGGAGGACCTCCTGGAGCTCGCCCGCTCTCTCTTCCGATCCGAATCGAAGGGCGTGACGATCACCCAGACCGCCGCCTTCGCCACCGGCCTTGGCGGCGTCGGCAAGACCCAGCTGGCGATCGAGTTCTGTTATCTGTACGGCCGGTTTTTCCACGGCGTCCACTGGATTCAGGCCGACCACGACATCGCAGCCGAGGTCGCAGCCTGCGGACAAGAGATGAGTATTTCGCCCTGGCCGAATGAACTGGAAGAGCGCACAAACATCACTCTGCAAGCCTGGAAAGAAGCCGGTCCGAGGCTTGTGATCTTCGATAACGTCGAAGATCCTGCCTTGGTCCAAGACTGGCAGCCGAGGCTGCCCAAGGCCCGCCTCCTCTTCACTTCACGAAGCTCGGACTGGCCACCCGGTCTTGATATCGAACATCATCCCCTCGGCGTCCTGCCTCGATCTGAGAGCCTGGAGCTGCTCCGCAAATTGGCCGATAGGCTGAAAGATGTCACTGACGAAGAACTGGACCTGGTAGCTGACCGGCTCGGCGACCTACCTCTGGCCTTGGATCTTGCCGGAAACTACCTCCGAAGTCGGCCCACCCTCTCTCCAAAAGAATACCTGATGGAGCTGGATGAAGCTGGCCGGTCTCTTCTGGAGCATCCGGCTTTCAGCGACTGGGTCAAACACAACCCCACAAAGCACTCCACCAGTTTGGTCTACACCTTCGCCCTGAGCTGGAACCAGTTAACTGACGGCGCAACCGACGAGCTGGCGGGACGGATCTTCAGAGCGTGCGGCTATTGTGCGCCCAACACCCCCATCCCCTGGGAGCTGCTGGCAAAGACGGTGTGTGCCGAGGATACGTCTCAGCGACAAAATCTGGATCACGCCCTGAACCGGCTCCGCGGGCTGGGGCTAATCACGGCCGCAGAGGGCGGTTCAATTGTAATACATCCTCTCCTGGCCGAGTTCGCCCGCATACAGGACCAGGACGCATGCGAGAGCGCCCTGCCTGGTCTGTCTGAGGCGCTATTTGTGTTAGCCTCTCGAGCCAACAAGACCGCCCTGCCTAGAGAGTTGGAGCCCCTGCGTGAGCACCTAGGGTCCGTTGCCCAGGCTGCGCAAGACGCAGAGCTTAAGATCGCAGGTAACTTGTGGAACGAGCTGGGCTATTATTTGAGATCCATTGCTGATTACAAAGTCGCCAAAAAGCATCACGAGCGAGCCCTGGAGATCGACGAAAAGGCCTACGGACCAAAACATCCCAACGTAGCCATCAAGTTGAACAATCTCGGCCGAGTCCTGCATGAGATGGGCGAATTGAAGGGAGCCAAAGTGTGTTTCGAGCGGGCCCTGAAGATCGACGAGAAGGTCCTCGGCCCCGACCATCCCAACGTGGCCATCCGAGTCAACAACCTAGGCTTAGTCCTCAAAGACATGGGCGACCTCAAGGGTGCCAAAGAGCATATCGAGAGGGCTCTAGAGATCGATGAGAAGGCCTGCGGCCCCGATCACCCCAACGTGGCCACCCGAAACAACAACCTCGGCTTGGTCCTGAATGACATGGGCGATCTTGCTGGCGCCAAAGAGCGTATCGAGCAGGCTCTGGAGATCGACGAGAAGGTCCTTGGCGCTGACCATCCAGATTTGGCCATTGATGTTAACAACCTCGGGGTAGTCCTGCGGGCCATGGGAGACCTGGAAGGAGCAAAAGAGCGTCACGAGCGCGCCCTAAGGATCAGCGAGAAGGCCTTCGGCCCCGACCATCCCAACGTCGCCAGGAACATCAATAACATCGGAACGGTCCTGAATGACATGGGCGATCTTGCTGGCGCCAAAGAGCACTTCGATCGCGCTCTTGAGGTATTCCTGCATTTTTTGGGCGAAGACCATCCCGATACGATAAAGGCACGAGAGAACCTGGAATCCCTCCGACGATAATCTCCTACACCACCACAATCTCCCCGCACACCCCGCACGCCTCGGCGATCCGGTCGAACTTCATCCCCGGGAAGGGGTCGATCAAGCAGAGATCCGTCGGCTCGGCCCGCGAAAATAGCCTCTCGGCGTCGCCGAAGTAGACCTCGATTTTGCATTTGTCGGACCAGGCCTCCGCCGCCAGGACCGGATCTCCGCCGACCTCGCCCGCTGGCAGCTTGTGCCGTTCGATCTTCTTTATCCCCAGGATCGACCGGTTCGCCTCCAGGTTGAGGATCGCGTCCTCCACCGCCGGGAGCCACGCATCGTTCATGAAGACCCGCTCCGCCCCGCCGAGGGCGGCCACGAGGCCGAGGGTCCCGGGGCCGCAGAGAACGTCGGCGATTGTGGTCAATTTACCCCGGAAGTATAGCTCCTCCAGGATCTTCATCTTCGGCGCGCTCTGTCTGGGAAACTCGACATGTATCTTCGACTGGTGCTTGTAGATGACGAGATCGCCCATGAGGGAGGATACGACGTCGCAGCGCAGGTCCGAGCCCGCCAGAAGCTCCCACCGGTGGGGACCGGCCTGGAGGTCCGATACGCCGGGGACGCCCCCGCCCCGGATGACGCCCTTTATCTCCGGGACTCTGGCGATTATTTCAGCGGCGGCCTCCTTCGTCAGGCGCTCGCCGACGATGATCAGCTCCTCCGGCCCCAGCCTCGGCGGGTAGGCGAGGGGGTAGCCCACCTCCACCAGGGGCCAGCCTACGGTCCGCAAGGAGTCGGACCCCTTGCGGAGCCGGTGGCGGACGAGGACCTCCATCGCCTCCACCATGACGAGGTCCAGGGGCGCCCTTCCGCAGGCGGAACACCGTTTCCGGCCTCCTTCCATCGCGGCGAGCCTCGTGGACAAGTCCGCGAAGCTCGCGGCCTTATCGAGGCCGGGCTCCGCAGGGCAATTCGGGCAGGCCATGTAAAGCAGATCGAGGCGGGCCAGGACCTCCTCTGCGGGGGTGATCGTCTCCGTCGGGAGCTTGGCTATCGGCATCGCCCGTCAATGGAGCAGGACGGTATTTCAGCCTTTCCGGGCACAATTCGGCCCCCTTTTCGTAGAAAGATTTGTAAACAAAAAGGGCCCTCACCAGGGGGAGGAGGTTATAAAGATGGCACAGAGAGGGATCAGGGAATACGACGCCAAGAGGATCCTGGCGGAGAGGCTTCCCGATTATATCGATGATTTCGATTACGACGGTGAGATAGCACTTATAACTCGGGATACAGACCTGGAGGTGGTGGCGGTCGATAACCCCTGGGTCAAGAAGAAAAGGCTGGTGGTCAAACCCGACCAGCTCTTCGGCAAGAGAGGGGCCCACGGCCTCATCCTCCTCGACGCCTCCTGGGACAAGGCCAAAAGGTACATCCAGGATAATATGGGGCGCGAGGTTCTGGTGGGGACGATCGTCGGGACCCTGGATACCTTCCTCATCGAACCCTTCGTCCCCCACAGGCCGGAGGAGGAGCTCTACGTCGCCATAAAGTCCGAGAGGGATAAAGACGTGATCTACTTCTCCCTCCGGGGCGGGGTCGAGATCGAGGCGAACTGGGACACCGTCACCGAGATCCCCGTCGACGTCCTGGCTAGGCCCGAGGAGCTCGACCTCGGATCAAAGCTTCCGGCGGGCCTCGCCGACCGCCTGCAGCCGACGGCGGCCTTCGTCCGGGGACTATACCGGCTCTATAGAGACCTGGGCTTCTCCTACCTCGAGATCAACCCCTTCGTCTTCGCCGGCGGCAGGGTCGTACCCCTCGACCTGGTGGCGAGGCTCGACGACGCCGAAGCCTTCTGGCAGAGGAAGACCTGGCGAGGCCTCGAGTTTCCCGAGCCCTTCGGCCGGGCGCTGACCAAGGAGGAGGCCTGGATAAAGGAGATCGACTCCCGGACGGGAGCCTCCCTCAAGCTGACGATCTTGAACCCCAGGGGTAGGGTCTGGACGATGGTGGCCGGAGGCGGCGCCTCCGTCATCTACGCCGACACCATCTGCGACCTCGGCTTCGCCGGAGAGCTCGCCAACTACGGCGAGTACAGCGGCGACCCCTCGACCATGGACACCTACGATTACACCAAGACGATCCTGGAGCTGATGACCAGGGAGAAAGACCCGGAAGGGAGGCCTAAGTACCTCCTCATAGGCGGCGGGATCGCCAACTTCACCGACGTCGCCAAGACCTTCAAGGGGGTCGTCATGGGCCTCGAAGATTACCGGGACCGGCTGCGGGATACGGGCGTCGAGATCTACGTTCGCAGGGGCGGGCCCCACTATGAGGAGGGGCTTCGCATAATGCGACAGCTCGGCGAGCGGCTGGGGGTCCCGATCCACGTCTACGGCCCCGAGACCCACATGACGCGGATAGTATCGATGGCCCTGGGAGGAGGAGAGTGATGACCATGAAGGACTACCAGCTCTTCGACAGGAACACCCGGGCCTTCGTCTACGGCTTCCAGACCAACGCCATCCAGAGGATGCTCGACTTCGATTATCTCTGCAGAAGGTCAGTCCCCAGCGTCGCCGCCATCATCAACCCCAACCGGGCCGGCGTCCACAAGGTATTCTGGGGGACCGAGGAGATCCTCCTACCCATGTACAGGACGATCCCCGAGGCGATGGCCGCCCACCCATCGGTGGATGTGATGGTAAACTTCGCCTCCTTCAGGTCCGCCTTCGACACCAGCATGGAGGCCCTCGCCTCTCCGGGGATAAAGACGGTGGCGATCATCGCCGAAGGCGTCCCCGAGAGGATGGCCAGGGTGATGGCAGCGACTGCAGAGAAGATGAAGAAGACGATCATCGGCCCCGCCACCGTCGGGGGGCTTGCCGCTGGAGCCTTCAGGATCGGAAATACCGCAGGCACCATCGAGAACATCATCGAGTCGAAGCTCCACCGCCCCGGTTGCGTCGGCTTCGTCTCCAAGTCCGGGGGTATGCTCAACGAGGCCTTCAACATCATAGCGCGAAACTCCAGCGGTGCGGTGGAGGGGATCGCCGTCGGCGGAGACAGGTATCCGGGATCCGACCTCCTCGACCACATCCTCCGGTTCGAGGCGAACCCCGACGTCGCCATCATAGCCTCCCTGGGCGAGGTGGGAGGTGCCGACGAGTACAGGATCGTCGAGGCCCTCAAGGAAGGGAGGATCAGAAAGCCCCTGGTGATCTGGGTCACGGGGACCTGCTCCAAGGTCCTCCCCGGTTCTGTCCAGTTCGGCCACGCCGGGGCCAAGGCCCAGACAGACCTCGAGACCGCCGACGCCAAGAACCGGGCGCTGAAAGAGGCGGGGGCCATCGTCCCCGACTCCTTCGACGGCTACGGGGACGAGATCAGACGGGTCTACGAGAGGCTCCTCGCCGAGGGGAAGGTCCGGAAGGTGGAGGAGCCCGAGATCCCGACGATCCCCATGGACTACGCCAAGGCCGTCTCTGAGGGGATCGTTCGAAAGTCCACAAACCTCATCTGCACCATCTCCGACGACCGGGGCGACGAGGTCCTCTACGGAGGAAAGCCCTTGAGCCGGGTCCTGGACGACGGTATGGGGATCGGGGGGGTCATCGGCCTCCTCTGGTTCAAGAAGGAGATCCCCCCGTGGGCTGCCGAGTTCATAGAGCTCGTCCTCCAGATCGTCGCCGACCACGGCCCCGCCGTCTCGGCAGCCCACAACGCCATCGTAGCCTCCTGCGCCGGAAAGGACCTCATCACCTCTCTTGCCAGCGGCCTGCTTACCATCGGGCCCCGGTTCGGTGGGGCGATCGACGACGCCGCCCACGAGTTCAAGAGGGCGAGGGACTCGGGGCTCTCCCCCGAAGAGTTCGTAAAGGAGATGAAGACGGCGGGGATCAACATCCCCGGGATCGGCCACAGGATCAAGAGCGTCAAAAACCCCGACAAGAGGGTGGAGCTGCTCATAGGCTACGCGAGGGAGAACTTCGAGAGGACCGATCTGCTCGACTACGCTCTCTCCGTCCAGGAGATCACCACCGCCAAGAAGGGAAACCTCATCCTCAACGTCGACGGCTGCATAGGGGTCCTCTTCATCGACCTGATGAGCTCCTGTGAGGTCTTCGACGAGAGGGATATCGACGACGTCATAAAGTACGGCTACCTCAACGGCCTCTTCGCCCTGGGGAGGTCCATAGGGATCATAGGCCACATCCTCGACCAGAAGAGGCTCGACTCGAGGCTCTACCGCCACCCCCAGGACGACATCGCCTTCATGCTCCCGGAGTTTCCGTGAGGCTCCCTCGGTGGCGAATATTGGGCCGGCCCCTCCGGCCGGCCCCTCTTTTATGGAGGATCTGACCGTGGCAACCATCAGCGAGAAGATATTCAGCAGGGCCTGCGGCCACCGGGCCGAGGCGGGAGAGATCGTCGATGCGGAGGTGGATTATGCCATGTCCCACGACGGCACCAGCGTCCTTGCCATCAAGGCCTTTGGCGAGATGGGGTCGGAGCGGGTCTTCGACCCTGAGAGGATCGTCATCCCCTTCGACCACATCGTCCCCGCCAACAGCAGCGTCTCTGCGGACCTGCAAAAGATGGTCAGGAACTGGGCTATCGATCAGGGGATCGTCCACTTCTTTGAGGGCGGCGAAGGGATCTGCCACCAGGTCTTCCCCGAGGAGGGGTTCGCCCTGCCGGGGACCCTCCTGGTGGGGGCCGACTCCCACTCCTGCACCTACGGTGCCTTCGGCGCCTTCGGTACCGGCGTCGGGGCGACGGACATGGCGGAGATCTACTCCAGAGGAAGGCTCTGGTTCAAGGTCCCAGAGACGGTGGGGATCAGGGTCTGTGGCCGGCTCGGAAGAAGGGTCCTCGCCAAAGACCTCACCCTGATGCTCGTCGGGGCGATCGGCGCCGATGGCGCCACCTACAAGGCCCTGGAGTACGTCGGCGAGACGGTGGAGGGGCTATCCATCTCGGGGAGGATGACCCTCTCGAATATGGGGGTCGAGATGGGGGCGAAGGCCGCCATCGTACCCCCGGACGGGGTGACCGAAGAGTTCCTGAGGGGGAGGGCGCAGGAGGCGTACCATCCCGTCCATTCAGACCCGGGATCCTACGCCTCGGAGATGGAGTTTGACGTCTCGGATCTGGAGCCCGTCGTCGCCGCCCCCTTCAGGGTCGACAACGTCCGGCCCGTCCTGGAGGTGGCGGGAACCGAGGTCGACCAAGTCTTCATCGGGACCTGCACCAACGGCCGCTACGAAGATCTGAAGGTCGCCGCTGAGATCCTCAAGGGGAAGAGGGTGAAGACGAGGACCCTAGTCATACCCGCCTCGAGGAGGGTCCTCCTCCGGGCCCTATCTTCGGGGATCATCGGGGACCTCGTCGGAGCGGGGGCGATGATCGGGCCGCCGGGATGCGGCCCCTGCCTCGGGGCCCACATGGGCGTCCTCGCCGAGGGGGAGGTCTGCCTATCCACCGCCAACAGGAACTTTCCGGGGAGGATGGGAAAAGGCGGCCTCGTATACCTGGCGTCTCCGGCGACGGCGGCTGCGACTGCCGTCGAGGGCGTCATCGCCGACCCGAGGGAGGTCTGAAGCTGGTGGGGGATGGGAAGGGCAAATCAAGGACCAAGGAGGGGGATCAGCCCTCCAACAGGAGGTCCGGAGGGGCCCGGTCCCGAAAGGGAAGTTCAACCCCCCTCCGCCTCGACCTTCACGTCCATTCGTCCTTCTCCGACGGCAGGGACGGGGTCGAGGAGATCCTGAAGGCGGCCCTGGAGGGCGGCCTCGACGGGATCGCCATCACCGACCACGACACCCTGGAGGGGTACTTCGAGGCCGAGAGGATCGTCCGGGAGGAGGGCCTCGACCTTTTGGTGATACCGGGAGTCGAGGTCTCCACCTCTGAAGGCCACCTCCTCGCCCTGGGGGTGAGAAAGCTTCCTCCCTCCGGGCGGAGTGCCGACGAGACGATCGAGTTCATCAGGGTTCGGGGCGGGATCGCCATCGTATCCCACCCCTACCACCTCTTCAGACACTCCATGTACAGGATACCCGATTGCGACGCAGTCGAGGTCTACAACTCCAAGTACGTCTTCGGGATCGCGAACTTCTGGGCTAAGAGGATGGCCGAAAGGCGGGGACTTCCCATGGTGGCGGGAAGCGACGCCCATATGGCCAGGACGGTGGGGCTTGGGGTGACCGTCGTGGACGTCGAGGAAGGCTCCGACCTGGGTGACGTCCTCGAATCTATCCGGGGAGGCCGGGTGAAGATCGATAGCAAGAGGATGTCACCGTCGGTGTTCGTCAGCCAGATGGTCCGCTGGACTAAGAAGCGCCTCCGTCGGAGGCTGAAAAGGTGAGCCCTTCGGAAGGATGCCGAAGGCAGAAGGATGACAAATCTCCAGACGATGGACGCGGGATAAAAAGTCGTCTTCCGCCAGCCTGAAATGAAGCGGAATAAAAACAAAGTAAAAAAATAGGCCGGAACCGGTCCGGTCACACGCTTTTTTGGGAAATATGCCAAAGAGGGATAAGGACTTACTGGATCTTCTCCACCTTTTCTGCTTTGGGGCCTCTGTCGCCAGTCTCAACTTCAAAACTGACCTTATCTCCTTCATCTATAGAGACGCCCGGCTTCAGACCGCTTGAGTGTACAAAATAGTCAGTCCCGTCGTCCCCAGCTATAAAGCCGAAATGTTTTGTTCTGTTGAAGAACTTCACTGTGCCAGTAACCATTTCAATTCCTCGTTGTCCTGAGATAAAACATACGACTATTTAAAGGTGCTCCTTTCGGGCCGATCCGGCCAGCTCGTGCGCACCGTCTTAGCGCCGACCCCTTCAGAGCTCCAACTTCGTCCCCCGGCCTTCCTCCGATCGACAAAAAATATGGAATTTGGAATCATCCTTCAGCCGACGATTGTTTGAGCGTCTATGCTCGATCCCCCCGGGATCTCATAGACGGAATCGCAGATCTCATCGCCGTCCTCGTCGGTGCAGTTGAAGGATCCGTAGTAGTTTCCGACGGTGCCGTCGTCCCACCGGTTTTTGCCGTCGTCGAAGGCGTCGAGCACCGTATTGTTGAAGAGCCTGTTATTGGTGAGGAGGTTGTCGGCGGAGTTATAAAGGAGGACTCCAACGGCGTTCTCAGCGGCGACGTTGGCGAATACTTCGGAGTTCCTCGACCCCTCCAGGATGATCCCGGCTCCCCGGTTCCCGGTGGCGACGTTATTTATGATGGTGGCGTTGTTTGAGAGAACCCTGATTCCCGCATCCCCTGACTCGTTTCCAGAGTCTGTGACCCTGATCGACTCAACTCTCACACCGTCTGCGCTGACGGTGATGCAGCTGCCGTTGCCGTCGGCGTTTATGATGGGAAGATCGCGGCCTTTCCACTTCTCGCCTTTAAGGATTATCGGCTTTGTGACGTTGATGTTCCCGATGAAGGATCCGCTCCTGACCAGGACGGTATCTCCGGGGGTCGCCATATCGATAGCCTCCTGAATGCTGAGGTACTGACAGCCGCAGGCTCTGCAGTCGCATACCCTCAGGGTGGCCGCACCCTCTGCCATCCCCGCGGCCCCGAGAACGACCAGAAGGGCGAGGATCGGTGAAATCTTGACATTAATTTTTATCATCCCATGATCCCTCTGAATTATCTCACCCGTCTTTGTGATTATAAAAAGCTTTTTTTTGGTCGCCTATCACGAGCCCCTCGAATAACTATATAACCCCTCGCCGCCCTCAGGCCCCGCATCATGGAGCACCTCCCCCCCACGATAAAAGAACGGCTTGAAAAACAGGGCTACCACCTCGTCGCCCACGGCGCCGTAAAGCCCTGCCTGTGGCTTCGGCGGTCCATCCGTGGAGGCGACCAGTGCTATAAGAACCACTTTTACGGCATCGCAAGCCACCGGTGCGTCCAGATGACCCCGACCCTCCTCTGCAACCACCGATGCCTTCACTGCTGGAGGCCCATCGACGAGATGCCCACCGCCTCAGGCGACTGGATGGAGCCCTCGGAGCTGTTGGACGGCATCCTTAGAGAGCAGCAGAGGCTCATCTCCGGCTACGGTGGCGCCCCGGAGACGACCGACTCCGCGAGGTTGGAAGAGGCGAAGAGGCCGGCCCACGTTGCCATATCCCTCATGGGGGAGCCGACGCTCTACCCCATGATCGAAGAGCTCGTCGAGGAGATAAAGGGGCGCGGGATGACCGCCTTCCTGGTGACGAACGGGACGAATCCCAAGGCGATCGGTGAGGTCAGTCCCACCCAGCTGTACATCAGCCTCAACGCCCCCGATGAGGAGACCTATCTCAGGGTCTCAAACCCCGCGACAAACCTCTGGAGCCGATTTCTGGAGAGCCTGGAGAGGATGAAAGACTCTCAATCCAGGACTGTGGCGAGGCTCACCCTCGCCAGGGGCCTCAACATGAAGGACCCTCAAGGTTACGCGAAGCTTATCGAGATCGCAGAGCCGGACTTCGTGGAGGTGAAGGCGTATATGCACCTGGGAAGCTCCCGAAACCGGCTCGCAAGGGGTTGCATGCCCTCTCACGAAGAGGTGATGGACTTCGCGAAGGATCTATCCGAGACCCTCGGCTACAGCCTGAAAGACCACGTCCCCCTCAGCAGGGTCGCCCTCCTCTCCAGGGGTAGCGCGAAAGAGCTCATCGATCTCTGAGGGTGGCTTCAGATCCTCTAATTTCATCCGACTTCGTACGATTTTTAATAATATTTATATGATTTTTTCATCATTACCGCCGGACCGCTGTATGTCGCGGGAAAAGTATTTTTAGGGGTAATCTCCCGTGGTTATTCGGAGACCGGGATCGATGTCTACGGCCATTAAAGAGCTGAAAACCTCGGAGATGTAGGTGAATAAAACATATCAGAATTTAAAAATTTTGCTCGTCGAGGACAACCCCGACGACGCTGAGCTGACCAGGCGGCTCCTGCGGAGGATCTGTCAGGATAGAGACATCTTTCTGGCCGCCGACGCTGAGGAGGCCCTCCGATGCCTGGAAGGCCTCCACGACGAGGGCGCCGGCCTCCCGGATCTGATGCTTCTGGACATAAAGCTCCCCAGGCTGAGCGGGATGGAGCTTTTGGAGCGGCTCAAAGGGAGTCCCAAGTTCCGAGGGATACCGGTGGTGATGCTCACAGGCTCCATCGTATCCGAGCATATCCAGAGGAGCTACGACCTGGGGGCTGTCACCTATCTGTTGAAGCCGATATCCGAGGACGACCTTCTCCTGACCTTGAGCTACCTCACCTGACCGGGGCTGAAGGTCGAAACCTTCATCCTTCGACCCCTCCCCAGGATCTCCCCCGCCGCCAGAGAGGCGGTGCCCAGGAGCCCTCCGAAGACGGCGTAGGCGAGGATCATGAAGGCGGGCATCCCAAAGACCTCGGCGGGGGCGGCGTACCACCATCCTCCGGCGGAGATGGGAAGATACTCGATCAGCGGCCCCAGGAGGGCGCCGGCTCCCATCATCGCCCAGGTCGCCCTTCCGGGGATGGCGACGATGAGGGCGGCGGCCAGGACCCCTCCCGCCGCCAGAGCAAGAGGCGGGTTAGACCCCAGGGAGACGAAGACCGCGATCTCCACCCCGATCCCTGCCATGGCAAGGAGGAGGATTCTGGGAGAGGTTTTGGGATGCTCCGTCCCCGGGAGGGCCCTGGTCAGGAGCACGACTGCGGGGGGGAAGCAGGCCCAGGCCGGAAAGTTCCAGGGAGGAACCAGAGGAAGGCCCCCGGTGTTGGCGTAGGTCCAGAGCCCTCCATAAACGCATGCCATCTCCGTCAACGGTCCTATGACGGCTCCCGCCAGGGCCATCGTCGCCCCCCTTCGCGGATCGGCGACCCTCGCCCAGAGGAGGATGGGTGGGGGGAGGAGGAGGAGGGCCGCGATATAAGGCCGGTCCCAGAACGCTGCGAGGACGAGGCTTCCGTAGGCGGCGAGGATCGCGACGGAGGCGACGTTCCCCCAGAGGGTCGGAGCGAGGAGGCCCACTTAACCCACCCCCGCCAGCTCTCGGACCTTTGCGATGTTCCCCCGGTCGTCCCTCCTGTCATCTACCGGCGTCTCAAGGATGAGGGGGCGGCCTCTTATGGCGGGGTGGCGGAGGATCTGCCTGAACCCATCCTCGCCGATAACCCCGAGGCCGATGTGTTCGTGTCGGTCGAGCTTCGATCCCCGGACCCCTTTGGAGTCGTTGAGGTGGACGACCAGGATCTTCTCCAGCCCCACCTCCTCATCGAACTCTTCGAGGGTCTCCTCCAGCCCCTCCTCGCTCCTCACCTCGTACCCCGCGGCGAAGGCGTGGCATGTATCGAAACACGTGGCGACCCTATCCTCCCTGTCGACCCGCCTCATGATATCCGCCAGATCCTCGAAAGATCCACCGACGCTGTTTTTGGAGCCGGAGGTCGTCTCCAAAAGGAGGATCACCCCATTCTCGGTGGCCGATATGGCCTTTTTGATCGCCTCCGCCGTCCTTCGAAGCCCCTTCTCCTTGCCGGAGTCCAGATGGCTTCCAAGGTGGGTGACGAGATAGGGGATCCTCAGGAGATCGCACCTCTCCAGCTCCAGGGCGAGAGCCTCCACCGACTTTTGGTACACCTCCTCCTTGGGGGTCGCGAAGTTGGGAAGGTACGGCATATGGTCGACGGCCGGGCCGATCTCTGTCCGTTGTATCTTCCTCTTGAACTCCTCTGCCGCCTCTTGGGATATCTCCTTGAAACTCCAGCCCCTGGGGTTTCGGGAGAATATCTGGAAGGTGTCGCAACCGATCTCTTCTGCCCTGTCCACCGCCCTATCTATAGACCCCGCTATGGAGACGTGAACTCCGACCCTGACCATAATACCTTCACCCACCTGTGATCTCATCCCCGCCGGGACGGCTCTGACGCCCCTCCATCAAAAGCGGTTATTATCTTCGAGGAGACCTATCTTGAGAACCGTTTTATACTTTCCCGAAGAGGCGGCAGGGGAGAGGAGGGGGGCATTTTGGCCCCCTCGCTCGCGCCGCCGATGAAGAAAAAAAGATCCCTGATCCTGTGATGAGCCCTATGAGTCCTGAGGCGGCCGGGGCCTCTCAAGCAGGATCGGCCTTCATCATCCTATAGAAGCATTCAGCCGTTCTTCGCCTTGGACCTGGCCCAATCGTCGACGTGGTCGATGAGGTTGAACTCGATGATCTTCTTGGTCTCTTTGAGCATCTCCGCCACCTCTCCCACCGTGAACCTGGTGGCCTTCCCTGCCCTATCGACGACCTCTATCTCTTCATCTTGCCCCTCCCCGGCGGCCAGGATCCCGGAGAGGTGCATGCAGGCCTTCTTCAGGTAGCTGATCGAATAACTTTCCATCGATTCTCTGTCCTGGAGGTTCTTGTTGACCTCTCTTATGGACCAGCATGTGGTAATGACATCCTCGTACATCTTCACCAACCTGCCGATTATACCCCATATGGATATTTAAGATCATCCTTCGTCAAAAATAGTGGGGCTGGTGCGATTCGAACGCACGATCGACGGGTCTCTCCGATACCGAGAGCGGAACTCTCAGTGCTCCAACGGATCATCAACGGCCTCCCCGTCGAGAGGCCTCAGCAGACCCGTTGCTCATCATCAATCATACCGCTGGAGCCCGTCGCCATACCTGACTAGGCCACAGCCCCTCAAAGCGGGCCGAGAGGGATTTGAACCCCCGACCTAAAGGTTAAGAGCCTTTCGCTCTGCCTGACTAAGCTACCGGCCCGGACTTTCCATATACGATGCTGGTTAAATACGTTTCGGCTCTGGAGGAAGTTGGCCTCCGGAGGCGGCGCTCCTCCAGAAGTCGATATCGATCCGCTTTTCGCCCTCCCTCAGATGGTGTTGATGTACCTCTCGACCTCCCAGGGGTGGACCTGGCGGTTGTACATCTCCCACTCCAGGGAGCCGAGCCTGCTGAAGTTGGCGTAGACGTGCTCGCCGAGGGCGTCCCTGACGACCATATCCTCCTCCAGGAAGTCGAGAGCCTCCCGGAGGTTGGAGGGGAGGAGCCTTATCCCGAGCCGCCCGCGCTCCTCGTCAGAGAGCTCGTAGATGTTCAGGTCCACGGGGTCTTCCGGCTCGATCTTCCTTCTGACGCCGTCGAGCCCCGCCGCCAGGATCGCGGCGAATCCCAGGTAGGGGCTGCAGGAGGGGTCCGGCGACCGGAACTCGAGCCTGGTGCTCAGGCCCCTGCCGCTGGGGACCCTGATGAGGGAGGAGCGGTTCGGCCCCGACCATCCTATGTATACGGGGGCCTCAAACCCCGATACGAGCCTCTTGTAGGAGTTGACCAGGGGGTTTGTGATGGCGGTGATGGCGGGGGCGTGCTCCAGAAGCCCTCCAACGAAATGGCGGGCGAGGTCGGAGAGCTGCATCTTCGCTTCAGGGTCGAAGAAGGCGTTCTCCTCGCCCCTGAAGAGGGATATGTTGACGTGCATCCCGGAGCCTGCGGCGCCGTAGACCGGCTTGGGCATGAAGGTGGCGGCGAGGCCGTTCCTCATGGCGATCGTCCTGGTGACGTACTTGAAGGTGACGACGTTGTCGGCGGTCCGAAGGGCCTCGCCGTAGGTGAAGTCGATCTCGTGCTGCCCTTTTGCCACCTCGTGGTGGGAGGCCTCGATCTTGAACCCCATCTCCGTCAGGGCGAGGACGATCTCCCTTCTTATGTCCTCGGCGAGGTCGACGGGGCCGAAGTCGAAGTAGCCGGCGAAGTCGTGGGGGATGGTGGTGGCCCTACCGTTCTCCATCTTGAAGAGGAAGAACTCCAGCTCCGGGCCGACGTTCATGGTGTAACCCATCTCCTCGGCCTTCTTCATCGCCCTCTTCAGAACGAACCTCGGATCCCCCTCGAAGGGCTGGCCGTTCGGTTTGTAGACGTCGCAGATAAGCCTTGCCACGTTCTTGTTCTCTCTCGCCCTCCAGGGGAGGAGGGCGAAGGAGGATATGTCCGGCCGAAGGAGCATATCCGACTCCTGAATTCTGGCGAACCCCTCGATGGAAGAGCCGTCGAAGCCGGTCCCCGAGTCGAGGGCCTTTCCGAGCCTGGTGGCGGGGATCGAGACGCTCTTCACCAGCCCCTGGATGTCGGTGAACTGCAGCCGGAGAAACTCGACGTTCTTGTCGCGGATCGTCTCTAACAACTGGTCTATTGAGTACATGATTGGTCTTACACCCCTTGATGGAGATCTATATCGATGACGTACCCCGTTCCTCGCCCTCCTCTGCGGTTGCCGTCCTGCGGGCTTGAGGACTTTGGGGGCGGGAGTTTCCTCTAAAGGTCCCAGATGGACCGACCTCCTTTAATATAGTCATCGGCCCGAGGGGGCTCAATTACCCTTATCTATTGGCATCTACCAGGAACTGCGCGGTAGATCAAATGTCTGGTGGAAAGGTTCTGGTAGTAGACGCCGGCGGCAGGGGAAACGCCATAGCCCATGCCTTCGCGAGGTCCCCCCTGGTGGAGCGGGTCTATGTAGCCCCGGGAAACGCGGGTAGTTCCATGATGGAGAAGTGCAGTATCGCCCTCTCCGGTGGAGATCCCATCAAGGAGATCCCCGAGCTCGCCTCCTTCGCCAGGAAGGAGAGGATCGATCTGACCTTCGTAGGCCCCGAGGGTTACCTATCCGACGGGATCGTCAACGTCTTCTCCGAGGAGGAGCTCGACGTCGTCGGTCCGCGACGGGAGGCGACGGTCCTGGAGGGGAGCAAGGCCGACGCCAAGGACTTCCTCAAAAGGATCGGCGTCCCCATTCCGCGCCACCGCAGCTTCAGCGATCCGGAGGAGGCGTTGGGGCACATTGCCGCCTTCAGCGCCGAAAACCCGGAAAAGAACCTGGTGGTGAAGGCCGACGGCCTTGCCGCCGGAAAGGGGTCGATCGTCTGCGCATCCGAGGAGGAGGCGGCCTCGGCGGTGGAGAGGATCATGGTGGAGCCGAGGCTCTTCGGCGACGCCGGACGGCGGGTCGTCATCGAGGAGAGGCTGGAAGGAAAGGAGCTGATGTTCTTCGCCGTCACCGACGGGAGGACGGTCCTTCCCCTGGAGTCGGCGATGGACTACAAGAGGGCCTTCGGCCCCGGCGAGGAGGTGGCGATCCGGCTCTACAACAGGCTATCGGGAAACCCGACCCTCGACCACAACCCCAACACCGGCGGGATGGGTGGCTACTCTCCCCACCCCTGGCTCGACGACGAC
The DNA here is from genome assembly GCF_029167205.1 of Candidatus Methanocrinis alkalitolerans. Lineage (NCBI taxonomy): Archaea > Methanobacteriati > Methanobacteriota > Methanomicrobia > Methanotrichales > Methanotrichaceae > Methanocrinis > Candidatus Methanocrinis alkalitolerans. The sequence goes on along the minus strand of NZ_JARFPL010000031.1, from coordinate 2,001 downwards.
CTCTCGGAGCGGATCATGGAGGAGATCGCCGTCCCCACCATTCGGGGGTTTCGAGAGGAGACGGGCTTTGAGTACCGGGGGATGATATACTTCGGCCTGATGATCACCGAGGAGGAGGGAGAAAGGGTTCCAAAGGTCCTGGAGATCAACGTGAGGCTCGGCGACCCTGAGGCGGAGGTGATCCTCCCCCGCCTGGAGACGGACATGTACCTCCTCTCCCGGGCGGTCCTGGATGGAAAGCTCGACTCCGTGAAGCTCAAATGGTCCCCCGATACCTGCGTCGGGGTCTGCGCCATCAGCGGGAGGGTGGTAAAGCCCGCCGCCAGCGGCCCGGCGGAGGAGCGGCCCGGATACCCCGGCCCCCACTACACCAACATGCCGATCCGGGGGCTCGATAAGGTCGATCCTGAAGTCCTAGTCTACCACAACGGGACCGCCTTCGGCAGGGACGCCAGGGGGGAGGAGAGGCTCTTCACCACCGGCGGGCGAGTCCTCACCGTCGTCGGCCGGGGCGCCTCCCTGGCGGCGGCGAGGGAGAGGGCCTACGATAACATAAGAAGGATCAAGTTCAACGGGATCAGGTACCGGCGGGACATCGGCCTCTCCCCCTGAAGGCGAGATGGGGAGATGAGCTAGGTGTTAGAGATGGTGAAGCTGAGGGGATGGTCAAGAGATGGGAGAGAATCTGGATAGAGGAGAGGATGGAAGGACGATCGTCCTGGGGCTGGAGGGGACGGCCTGGAACCTCAGCTGCGCCATCGTCGACGAGGAGGACGTCATCGCCGAGGAGAGCGCCACCTACGCCCCCGCCAAGGGGGGTATCCACCCGAGGGAGGCGGCCCAGCACCACGCCGAGCATATGGCGCCGGTCGTCAAAGCCGTCCTGGACGCCGCCCGATGTGAGGGCTTAGCCATCGATGCCATCGCCTTCTCCATGGGGCCGGGGCTCGGGCCGTGCCTGCGGACGGTGGCGACGGCGGCCCGGGCCCTTTCCCTCCGTTTCGGGGTTCCCCTGGTGGGCGTCAACCACTGCATCGCCCACATCGAGGTCGGCAAGTGGAAGACCGGCGCCGCCGATCCGGTCGTCCTATACGTCAGCGGCGGAAACTCCCAGGTCCTGGCCCTGAGGCGCGGGCGGTACCGGATCTTCGGCGAGACCCTGGACATAAGCGTCGGAAACGCTCTGGACAAGTTCGCGCGGCAGGTGGGCCTTCCCCACCCCGGAGGCCCCAAATTGGAGGCCCTGGCGAAGTCGGCGAAGGAGTACATACCGCTGCCCTACGTCGTCAAGGGGATGGACCTCTCCTTTTCGGGGCTCTCGACAGCGGCGGCCCAGGCTGCAAAGAAGCATGACCTCGCCGACGTCTGCTCCTCCTTCCAGGAGACGGCCTTCGCCATGCTCGTCGAGGTGACCGAGAGGGCGCTTGCCCACGCCGAGAAGAGAGAAGTACTACTGGTGGGGGGCGTCGGCGCCAACTCCCGCCTCCGCGAGATGCTCAATATAATGTGCGAGGAAAGGGGGGCGAGATTCTTCGTCCCCGAGATGAGGTTCATGGGGGACAACGGCTCGATGATCGCATACACCGGCCTTGTCATGCTGAAGGCGGGGGTGACGACCTCCCTCGCCGAGTCGCGGGTCCGGCCGGGGTACCGGACCGACGAGGTGGAGGTCACATGGGTGTGAGAGATCGGGTCGTGTGCTTGTATGACTGAATAATTTATATATTACCGCCTCCAATTATGATTGGGTGTAGCGATGGAGGAAAAGTTGGATTTATCTAAATTCTGGTGCTGGGAGGAGGATTGCCCCGATTATGGTAGAACCGGTGCTGGAAATATATTTTTGAAAGAACGATACGGGAAGGATAATAGAGCCGGCATTCCGCAGTAAGTCTATGCAAAATTAAGATTTTATTGCTTGCCAAAATGTGCATAAATTCAAACGTTTAACTCAAATTTTGTTTAAAATAATTTTACTAGAATTTGTCAACACGATATTAA
>NZ_JARFPL010000030.1:0-27430 GCF_029167205.1 Candidatus Methanocrinis alkalitolerans | reverse complement strand
TATGATTGGACGTCCACATCCATGCTACTTACCTTCGAGGTGCCTTGGATGCTATTATTAAAAAATGTTGTGGATATTTACAGAGAGAAATTCAGGACTTCTAAGTTCAAAACGCGGAATGTGGGATTAAGTACGCTAGTTCAAATTATTTGTGATGCCGACAAACAATTAAAGAAGGACAATGACGAATTTAATGAAGCTGTAAGGACAGTACTTCGATTGGCCTTGAGTCGCTTTACAGATATTTGTAATTCTCTTTGTATGTGGGAAACGACAAAAACACAAGTTCGTCACGTTTTTACTCGTCAAGCATTACCGATGCTATGGGACTTCGCTGAGCCAAATTTCTTTGCAGAAGCAGCTGGCAACTTCAACGTGACTTTACAAACAATGTTGGACGTAATAAAATCTGAGACCTTATCCCCAATAATGTCTACAGGAATCGCACAGCAATGTACTGCTAGGTCTCATCCTCTTCCAGATGATTCAGCAAATGTATTTTTTACAGATCCACCCTATTATGATATGATAAATTATGCAGATCTTAGTGATTTCTTTTATGTTTGGCTCAGAAGGACTTTTATTAATGATAATACAAACAATTGGAAAAGTGAATCTACTCCTAAATCCGAAGAGATAATCGTGGAACCTACACCCGTGGACGGCGTGGGCATTAAGGATGAGAAATTTTACCTTGATGGAATGACACAGGCATTCGGCGAAGGTCGCCGGATATTGAGTCCTGATGGTCTGGGTGTTGTAGTTTTCGCGCATAAATCTACATCAGGTTGGGAAGCACTGCTCCAAGCTTTGATGAATGCTGGATGGATAATTACAGGGTCGTGGCCTATAGATACTGAGCTAACCAATAAGGTGGCAGGAATAGGACAAGCCCGTCTAATGTCTTCAATTCACCTCGTCTGCCGCCCGCGCGAGAACCCGGACGGGACCCTGAAAGAGGAGGTCGGCGACTGGCGGGACGTCCTCGCCGAGCTGCCGAGGAGGATTCACGGCTGGATGCCGCGCCTCGCCGAGGAGGGGGTCGTCGGCGCCGACGCCATCTTCTCCTGCATCGGCCCTGCCCTGGAGGTCTTCTCCCGGTACTCGCGGGTCGAGAAGGCGAGCGGCGAGGCCGTCGCCCTCAGGGAGTATCTGGTGGAGGTCTGGGCGGCGGTATCGAGGGAGGCTCTGAATATGATCTTCGAGGGGGCCGACTCCACCGGGTTTGAGGAGGATGCGAGGCTCACGGCGATGTGGCTCTGGACTCTCTCCACCGGCGCGAACGGAAACGGGAACGGAAACGGGAACGGCGGCGAAAACGGGGGCGGAAAAGCCGTCCGGGGCGAGTATTCTCTGGAGTACGACGCCGCCCGGAAGATCGCCCAGGGGATCGGAGCCCACATGGAGACCCTCCCCGACCTGGTTGAGATCAAAGGCAGCTCAGCCCGGCTTCTATCCGTCGCCGAGAGGTCCGGCCGCCTTTTCGGAAAAGGACAGGGCGGAAGCCAGAAAGAAAGGCCGAGGCGGGGCGGAAAGAAGAGACAGTCCCAGGCCAGCTTCGATGAGGGAGAGATGGTGGTGCCGGTGGGCGAGGACGGCCCCGGGGCCGGAAGCGGCGGCAGCGGCGGGACGGCTGTTCAGCCCGTTCTCGCCGAGACCGTCCTGGACAAGGTCCATCAGGCGATGCTCCTCTTCGCCGAGGGGAGTAGCGAGCGGCTTCGGTCGTTCCTCGTCGATGAGGTGGGAGGCGACCAGAGGTTCTGGCATCTCGCCCAGGCCCTGGTGGCCCTCTACCCGGCATCGACCGAGGAGAGGCGGTGGGTCGAAGGGGTCCTGGCCCGGAAGAAGGGGCTTGGTCTCTGATGGAATCCGCCGATATCGCCCGCCGCTGGCAGGAGGCCTTCCTTCAGGCGCTTCGGCCCCTTGAGAACTCCCGGCCCCTCAAGGAGGCCGCAGCTTCTGGAAATCTCGGCGACTGGACCTGCGCCCTCACGGGGCTCGTGGTCAAAAGCTGCGAATCGCTGGGCTGGCAGGCGGCGGCCCTCGGCCATCCCTGCCGGGCTCTCCCGGTCTCCAGGAAGGAGTACCTCTCCCTGGACGTGCTAGCTTTCGCCCCAGCTCCCGCCACTTCGGGCGGCGGGCGGGATCACAATGCCCGAAAATGGCCTTCCCCGGTGGCGGCGATGGAGCTTGAGAACAGCAGATCCGACGACGCCGTCGCCTACTCCCTCTGGAAGACCCTCTGCACGAGAGCCGATCTCCGGGTGGTCTTCTGCTACCGGCAGACCGACTCTGAGGGCGGAGTTCTCATGAAGATTCTCCAGGAGGATGTCGTCGGGTCGATGAGCCTTGAGGAGAGGATCGGCCTCGGAGGCGAGACTCTCGTGGCCGTGGGCATAAAAGAAAGGCTCGCGGCCTTTCCCTACGGTTACTTTAAGTGGTGGCGGCTCGACAGCCAATCGGGAAATTTTGGGCTCTTCTCATAAGATGACGATAACGCCGCCCCAATCCATCGGCGGCCTTCTTCTGTATTCTCCGTAGAATAGTTTAAGTGATGGCAACTCGATTAACCGATCGGGAAAGGAATCGGATGACTGGAGGGAGAAGATGGCGCTCAAACCCTGGTACAAAGTAGTGACGCCGAGAGAAGATCTGAGATTGGGAAAGCCCCTGGACGCCTCGGAGTTTGCGGTCCACCTGGACAAGGTTCGGGACGAAAGCGCCGCCGAAGACTATCGAAACCCAGAGAAGTTCTTCGAACGGACATACCTCACTTCGAATCTGGCCTCCATGGCCGCAGAGGTCGTCCGGCGCCTATCCGGCGAGAAGACCGAGACCTCCGCCGTCTTCAACCTGAACACCCAGTTCGGCGGCGGAAAGACCCACGCCCTCACCCTCCTCTACCACCTCGCCAAAAACGGTCCCAGGGCCGGGAGCTGGCCCGGCGCGAATAAGATCCTGGCCAAATCGGGCGTTCAGGGTATCCCCGAGGCCGTCACCGCCGTCTTCGTGGGAACCGAGTTCGACTCCATCAAAGGGCGCGGCGGCGACGACGGAACGCCCCTTCGGAAGACGCCATGGGGCGAGATAGCCTTCCAGCTTGGAGGTGAAAATGCCTTCGCCACCGTGGCCGATCACGACCGGCTGATGAGAGCCCCGGCAGGAGACGTCATCCGCCAGATCCTGCCCAAAGATCGCTCCTGCCTCATCCTCATGGACGAGCTGATGAACTACGTCAGCCGAAACCGTAAGACCGACCTCCCATCGCAGCTCTACAACTTCATCCAGAACTTATCGGAGACAGTTCGGGGCGAAGAACGAACGGTCCTGGTCGTATCCGTTCCCGCCTCAGCGACGGAGATGAACCCCGAGGACCACTCCGACTACGACCGGCTGAAAAAGCTCCTCGATCGGCTCAGCAAGCCCGTCATCCTCTCGACGGAGACCGAGATCTCCGAGATCATCAGACGCCGCCTCTTCGAAGTCGACTCGAAATCCCTGGACCTGAACGGCAAGATCATACTACCCGACGAGGCTAGAGCCGTCTGTGAAGAGTACGCTCGATGGGTTCTCGCTCATCGCCAGCAGATACCAAGCTGGTTTCCCGTCGACAACGCAAAAGCGGCCTTCGAGGCCGCTTACCCCTTCCACCCGATGGTCTTCTCGGTCTTCGAGAGAAAATGGCAGACACTTCCTCGATTCCAGCGGACTCGTGGCGTCCTCCGTCTCCTCGCCCTCTGGCTCTCAAAAGCCTACAACGACGGCTACAGGGGCGCCCACAGCGACCCCATAATCGGCCTTGGGACCGCTCCCCTCGACGACCGCTTTTTTAGGGCGGCAGCTTTGGAACAGCTCGGCGAAGAGCGCTTGGATACCCCCATCACCACAGACATCTGTGGAGCCGACGACTCTCACTCCATCCGCCTGGACACAGAAGCCGTCGATTCTATCAGGAAAGCCCGGCTACACCAGAAAGTGGCGACGTCCATCTTCTTCGAGTCTAACGGCGGTAGAACCTCGGGCACAGACGCCACCATCCCTGAAGTACGTCTCGACGTGGCGGAACCGGGCCTGGACATCGGAAATGTGGAAACCGTTCTGAGCGCCCTCGAAGCCACCTGTTACTACCTCAGGGCCGACGGGAGCCGCTACCACTTCAGCCTGAAGGTGGGACTTCCCAAGCTCATCGCAGATCGCAGGGCAGGAATCTCTCAGCCAAGGATCAAGGAGCGAATCATGGCCGAGATATCCCAGGTCTTCGCAAAGGGTCCCGACCTGGATAGGGTCTTCTTCCCTCAAAAGAGCAACGATATCCCGGACCGAGCCTCTCTGACTCTGATCGTCCTTCCCCCAGATAGATCGATGCAAGACCGAGAAGCCGTTCTCCGTTCAATCGAGTCGATGACCGCAGAGCACGGAACCTCGGGCAGGACCTTCAAGACCGCTTTGATATGGTCCGTAGCCGAGAACTATTCTCAGTTAGATCACGTTGCCCGGGATCTTTTGGCCCTAGAGGAGATACGAGATGAGGAGTTGAAACTCCAGCTCGACGACTCTCAGAAGCGCCAGCTGAAGGATAACCTCAGGAAGTCAGAGCGAGACCTGAGAGAGGCCGTCTGGCGGACCTACCGGTATGTGGTCCTCCTGGGAAGAGAAAAAGTGGAGATCATAGACCTGGGTCTGGTCCACTCCAGCGCCGCAAGCTCCATGGTGGACCTGATAATCTCGAAGCTGAAGCGAGACGACCTGGTGGCGGATTCTGCAAGCCCCGGCTTCCTTGTCCGAAACTGGCCTCCCGCCTTCAAGGAGTGGAGCACAAAGTCAGTACGAGACGCCTTCTTCGCCTCGCCCATATTTCCGAGGCTCTCAAATCCAAATTCGATCAAGGAGACGATCGCCCGAGGGGTCAGCGGCGGGGTCCTCGGATACGTCGGCAAGATCGGCGATGAGTACGATCCCTTCCGCTACAAAGAGGGAATCTCCGCGGCGGAGGTGGAGATCTCCGAGGAGATGTTCATCATCACGGGTGAGACGGCGAAGAACTACATAAGAGACCATTCAGATCCGCCGGTTCTGACGTCGATCGAGATCTCACCTCGGACCGTCCAGCTCAAGCCCGGCGATGCCCAGTCCTTTGTAGCCAGGGGCTTTGATCAGCGTAGCCATGATTACCCCTTGGATCAGGTCGCCTGGACCGCCACCGGTGGCGTCATCGGAGCGGCTGGCAGTTTTCAGGCTGGCGATGGTGAAGGTCGTTTCACAGTGACGGCGAGCAGCAAAGGGGTCAGCTCCACGGCAGCAATCGCGATCGCTGCTGACGGCGACATCAGAGTCATCGATGAAGGCGGCGATGATGGATCTATTAAGACCGTTTCATGGAAGGGAGAGGTCCCCCCTCAAAAATGGATGAACATATACAGCAAGGTCCTCTCCGGATTTGCTCGGGAGGGCGGCCTGAAGCTGACCCTCAATGTAGAGATATCATCTGAAATGGGCATACCAAAAGAGAAGATAGAGGAGATGAAAGTCGCGTTGAGGGAGCTTGGCCTGAACGACGATGTAACAATCTAAAAGCCTCTGAAGGACGAAGGTAACTATTCAGCTATACCGAATCGCCCGCATGATGCTGACTTTGATTATAACGGTATGCCGATCAACAACTTGCACCAAAATGAAAAACGATATCCAATGCCGAGGTTACTTGAAGTTAGCTTTCTGGAACTGGCCACACGAGATCTCTAAGAGCGGGTCTGCTGATGCTGTTTGCGGTGGGCTGAATAGTTACGGACGAAGATGCATGGGTCATCGGTTAAGGAATTTAAGCTACACAATATTGCCATTTTTCACACGAATTATGCGTCATCTAGATTTGATCCGATTTCAAGACTGACTTGCTGTAGCCTTTTTGACCAAGCCAATCTCACCGTACTTGCTACCGAGATCGCTGCCTCATCGCGATTCTTCTCTTAACCGATGACCAATGGACGAAGATGATATGACCTCAATTGCGTTCGAAAAGCAGTACGCAGTAAATGAAAAGGGCGACCGAATAGGCGTCCTCCTCAGCCTGGAGGACTACAGAAAGCTTCTCGACGAGCTAGAGGAGCTGGACTCCCTTCGAGCCCGCGATGCTGCCAAGTACTGCGGCGACGAAGCTTTCCCTTTCGAGGAGGCCATCGCCGATATCGAACGTGAGAGAGATCATCTATAGCGTTCTCGTTCTTCCATCCAGCTGCTTTTGGCCATTTAAGGGTTTGGCGCCGCCGGCGCGAACCTCGCTGCTCGCTCTCCCCCTCGAGAAAAATTGGGCGCCGATCTTCATTAGGGCGAGCTCCCTTAGCTTGCAAGAAAGCTTTTTCAACTCCAGAAGCCAAGTCTAATCCATGAAGCTCAAGGTGACCCTCGAAGAGGCCGAGGAAGGGGGGTACATCGTCAGCTGTCCGGCGCTGCCGGGCTGCCATTCTCAAGGAGATACCGCTGAGGAGGCTCTGGATAATATCAAAGAGGCGATAGAGGGCTGTCTTGAATCCCTGTCAGAGGAGAGGATGGGAACTCTGACCACCCAGGGAAAGATCGTTGAAGTGACAGTCTGATCCCATGTCCAAGAAGCTGCCCGTGGTCTCGGGGCACATGGCGGTTAAGGCCTTTGTGAAAGCAGGATGGCGGTTCGATAGGACATCTGGGAGTCACGCCATACTCCGAAAAGAGGGCTCGACGGTGACCCTCTCCGTACCACTCCATAACGAACTAAGAAAGGGTTTGTTGAGAGCGTTGATAAAGGATGCTGGTATGGGCGTTGAAGAGTTCGCTAGTTATTTATAAACATTTATAAAATAATACTACCATTTTAGAGCATAAATATTGGATGGAGGGGCCTGGGGAAAGCGCCCGCTACCCTCGCCTCACGTACCGGACCCCCTCCGGCGCCGACTCATTGACGTGGACGACGATCGTCTCCGAGAGGCGGTTGAAGAGCCGCTGCCCCGACCCCCGCATCGCGATCCAGCCGATGAGGCAATCGAGGGGGAGGAGGAAGGCCTTTCCGAAGGACTCGATGGCTGCCCGGGGTAGGTCTATCTTCTCGCCCTTCATGTCGGTGACCTTCAAGCTCATGGCCATCTTCCCCAGGGACTGCCCCCGGGTCCCCTCCAGGACCGTCCAGTATGCGAAGAGGACGAGGGCTCCGTCGGAGAAGCCCCATTGGAAGGCGGGACCGGGGGGAAGCCACGGCACGACGGGGGTGAGGGGCCCCGTCATCCCGACGATGAGGTCCACGAGGACCCCCACCAGGATTATGTCGATGAGCCAGGCTCCGAGCCTCCGCTCCCAGGAGGCGATCCGAATCACCCTCTCCTCTCCGTCTCGTCCATCCATCAGATATCCCCGCCAGAAGCCCATATCTCGCCTTCAGTAGATCCGCTCGTTATGCATCCTCGTGCTGTAGAGCCGGAAGTCGTCGGCGTTCTTGTCCTGGAAGAATATGTGGTTGTATCGGGAGTCGGTCTTGTGGGCCTCGTACTCCTCCCTCCCCTCCTCGCGGCAGCGCTTGCAGGCGAATAAGGGGACGAAGACCCCAAACCCGCTCTCGGAATGGCCGTAGCCTCTGACGGCATCTGTATCGATGGTCATGTAGCCGGGGCAGCTCTTGTCGGGGCACATCTTCACCGACTCGGTCTGGCGCTCCCGGATCCCGTCGGTGTCGTAGAAGATGTCTTTGCGCCTCCGGAAGAAGGGGCCAGCCCTCTCGACGGCCTTCGCCGTCAGCTCCTCTCTCGCCTCCCAGATACCCTGGAGGTACTCGACGGTCCCTTGAATATTCGCCTCCATGGTCCTGGACATCGAAAACCTTCCGGGGTGGTAGTCCGGCTCCCGGACGTTGGAGTAGTCGAGGCCTGCCATGGCGAGGATGATGCCGCAGTTGACATATGGGAGGGCGGTCTCGATGGCGTACCCCCCCTCCAGGACGGCAATATCCGGCGCCAGCATCTCGTTCAGTTTTGCATAACCCTGGGCGGAGAACCGCATATTCGCCAGGGGGTCTGTATAGTGGTTGTCCTGGCCCGCGGAGTTGACGACGAGCTGGGGCCGGAAATCCTTCAGGATGGGGAGGACCAGCTCCTCCAAAACATAGTGGATCCCCTCGTCGGGGGTCTCCGGCGGCAGGGGTATGTTGATAGTCCTTCCCATCGCCTTGGGGCCGCCCTGCTCATCGACGAACCCCGACCCCGGATAGAGGGTCCTTCCGTCCTGGTGGAAGGATATGAAGAGGACGTCGGGGTCGTGGTAGAAGATCTCCTGGGTCCCGTCGCCGTGATGGACGTCGGTATCGATGATGGCGATCCGGCGGATGCCGTACTTCCTCCGGATGTACTCCACCATGATCGCCTCGTTGTTGACGTTGCAGAAACCCCGGTTCCCGTGGGCGACCCTCATGGAGTGGTGGCCCGGGGGCCTCACCAGGGCGAAGGCGTTGGTGATCTCGCCTTTCATGTAGGCGTCGGCGAGGACGAGGGTGCTGCCGGCGGCGATGAGGTGGGCCTCGGTGACGAGGGACTCTGCGGAGGGTATGCAGAAGTGGACCCGGGCGATGTCCTTATAATCCGCGAGCCGCGGCTTGTACTCCTCCACCTCCGGAAGGTCCATCAGCCCCTCCTCGAAGATCTGGTCTCGGGTGTAAAGGAGCCGCTCCTCCCTTTCGGGGTGGGTCGGGGTTATCGCCCAGTCGAAGGCCGGAAAGAATATCAGCCCCATCTTCCTGGCCCGATCCTTATTCTCCTCTCTATAATTTCTCATCGTCTTCCACCTCCCGTCCATTCGGGGATGAGCCCCGCCGGGATCTGCATGCTGACGTCCAGGATCCGGCCGCTGGTGGACCAGCCCCGGACCATGTTGAATACCTCGCTGGAGGTCACCTCTGCCTCCGATGCGTACTCACTTATCCCCATCCTCTCGGCCCGCTCGACGATCAGCCTCTTGGCCAAAGCCTCCGCCTCCTTCTGGCCGAACTTTTTGTCCCTGATCTCCCCTGTCGTCCCGTCCTCGGCGACGGTGTAAAAGCCCCGGTCGGTGTCCGCCCTGAAGGTGAGGGTGAGGGTGGGCCTCGCCACGGCGGCGCCTATGGCGTTGGCAACGGCGGCGTCCTCGGGGATGATCCCTTCGGCGCCGAGCCTCTCCGCCACCAGGGGGACGAGCCCCAAACTTCCGCCGCCGACGCCGACGACGTTCTGGGGCCTGATCTTCTCTTTCTGGAGGATCTCCCAGACCCGATAGGCCGGCTCCAGCTCCCAGGCTAGGAAGATCGCTTCGATCTCTCCGATGAGAATCTCGACGGCCGCGTCGACCACCTTCTGGGCCGCTTCGCCCGCAGAGCAGCCGAGATCCCGACCAAGGTTCTCCATCGCCTCCTCAGCGAGGGCTCGCTCGCCGATGGAGATGAGGTTCAGGAGCCTCATGGCGTCGGTGGGGGTCGGCTCCGGCCCCCCCAAGCAGAAGGCGGGACCCGCCCTCTCCGGCCCGAGGGTGACCTCGTCGCCTGCGGCTCTCACCCTGCTGTCGCCCCCCAGGGCCACCGACTTGACGGCGAAGGCCCTGATGTGGGTGAGCTGGCTGTCCACCCTCGCCCCCTCCGAGGAGATTAGGGGGACCCCGTTCAGGATCAGGGCGAGGTCCGTCGTCGTCCCGCCGATGTCGACTACGACGGAGGTCTGGTCCGGAGGGGTGAGGGCAAGGACCCCCATGGTGCTGGCGGCGGGCCCCGAGAAGATCGTCTCGACGGGGTGCTCGACGGACGTCTCCAGGGGTAGCGTCCCACCGTCGGCCTTTAGTATGTATATGGGGGCTGCGATATTCCTCTTCGATACTGCCTCGGCGATCTGCTCAGCAAACTCTCTGTATTTGTCCTGGGCTGCGGCCTTCAGCATCGTCGTCGCCGCCCTCCTCGGAAAGTTCAGCCTTCCTGAGGCCTGGTGGCCCATCTCGACCTGAATCTCTGGGTTAGTCCGGAGGACGATCTCCCGCATCCTCTCTTCATGGAAGTGGTTCCTCTGGCCGAACTTGCTCACCACCGCCACCTTTCTGTAACCTCCCTCGGAGATGGCGGCTGCTGCCTTCTCCACCTGGTCTTCATCCAGGGGCTGGATCTCTCTGCCCCTGTAGTCGATCGCCCCCCGGACGATCCGGACCTCTCCTTCCAGGGCCAGGTTTTCGGGGTTCATACCCGGACCCGGCTCCATGATCAGGGCTACTGGGTCGGCCTTACCCTCGGCTATGAGATTTGTGATGAGGGTGGTGCTCAGGACGACCCTCTCGATCTTATCCGTCGGGACCTCCCGGACGACCTCGTCGAGGGCGCCCATAAGGCACTCCAGGAGATGGTCGTGGTCGGTCGGGACTTTCGACGTTTTTATAACCTTTCCCTCGTCTATTAGAACCGCGTCTGTAGTGGTTCCGCCGACATCGATTCCGATCAACATGATTATATCGCCTTGGCGACCGGATGGCCCAGGGAGTATATCGGACTTTTGGTGAGGGGATGGTAATGGGGGCTGTAAGATCCGAAAATGCTGCCCCGAAGGGTCTGTGTATCTGTTGGTATCTTCTGGGACCGAAAAAATTTTTTTTTGAGGCGGTGGATTTCGGTCCTCCGCCCCAAAAGCCTCTAGGAACTTACCTTTATCCTCAGATCCCTGGAGGCGCAGCAAAGTCTAAATCGACGATTCTCTTTGTCAGACGTCGACGAGCTCCTGGACCTCTTCGATCAGCTCCTCCACCGTCTCCATAATGTCCATCGACGGCTCCTCAGCGGGAGGGATCAGAACAGCATCGATGACGTGGATGACGCCGTTGCTGCAGACGATATCGGTCGCCGTCACGTTGGCGCCGTCCACCGTCACGCCCTCGTCGGTTACCTCAACGGTGAGGTTTCCGCCCTGGAGGGTGGGTATAGCCGTCATGTTCACGACGTCTGAGGCCATGATGGCGCCGGCTGCGACGTGGTACTTGAGGATCTCTGCCAGGGTCTCGTTGTCGATCTCATCAAGCCCTTCTACATCTGCGAAGGCCTCGTCGGTGGGGGCGAAGACTGTGAAGGGCCCTTCGCCGCTCAAGGCCTCCGTGAGGCCAGCGTCCTCAACCGCACCCACCAGGGTGTTGAAGTTTCCGTCTTCTGCAGCGGTCTCTAAGATCGTCTTTGCCGCATCGTCCTCTGCTGCGGACGTTACCATCGACAGCATAGAGACGATGAATAGAGCTATCAAAGCTTTTTTCATCATATTTTAACCTCCACTCCTTGTTTACGCCCCATCTTTTGGATTATTATTGCATATAATGCTTTCCGTCAGCTCTAACCAATCCCCTCGTAATAATTGTCCGAGAATTTCTGGACAAACTATATCAGGTCTAATACGATTGCTGCATACTATTATGTCTGAAATGTCTGAAGGTTGGATAAAATTGATAAATAATCATCACTCATCCGCGCGAATTTCTGAACGGCCGACAATCTTCACTCATACAACCTCCCATCGACTCGGGGAACCTCTCCGATCTCCTCGAAATCCGTCCTCTCAAACCTTTTTATCGCATGAGGAGAAAGGTCCGCCGGACTCTCTTCCTCGGGGAGATGAGAGCTTCCCATCTCAGAGCCTGTTGGTGGGGATAAAAAGGGGCCATACCTCCAGAACCCCCTAAACCAAAAATAACCCTATAATGCCTTTGTCCCTCAGACCTCTACTCCCACCTCGTTTCTGCGCATGAAGGGCGGCGTCCAGGGGTCGTTGTACTGCATGAGGACCGGGTCGCCCTGAGCATCGATCCCTCGATCTCTGAGGGTCTCTTCGAGGATCGTCAGGTATCTCTTTTGCCTCTCCTCTGTGGCGTAGCCAGAGAAGGCGATCGCCGCCATCCTCCTCGCCTCCACGACCTCGATCTTCACCTCCCCGTCCCGGGGGCGAGGCGTATCCTCCAGTTCCAACCCCTCGGGCATGACGAAGGCGATGAAAGGCTCGTCGCCGGCGGCGCCCGTCACCACGGGGGCGGTCATATCGATCTTCACCTCGCCATCGTTTTCGCCGGAGATGTACATGAAGAGGCGGGCAAACCCCCGGTTGCGGTCGTCTTCCGGGGTTATAGCCCAGATCTGGCGGGAGTACTCTCGGATCTCGACTCCGTTATCGAGCGTCTCGATGACCTGGTAGGGTGGCTCTTTTACGTTCATGGAGACGAACGCTCCGTAAAGGGTCCATATGAGAAGCGCCGCCAGGATAGCGACGGCAGCCATCCGGATCTTTGACATCTCTATCATGGGAACGGCTCCTGGGTCTTGTGCAGGTCTTCTGTATTTCTATCATAATCGAGGGCTACCTCATTTCACGTCCTCTCAAATTTGGGATTTTTGGGCTATAACTCTTTCGATCCCCGGTGGAAGGGGCGTTTGATGAGAAAAGAATAAATGAAGATATACTCCTACGATAGAGAAGGCTCCCTGGAAGGGGCGGATCATCGTGGGAAGAGAAGGCGAACCCGGAGACGAACATAAGGGCGAAGATGGAGGTGATAAAGACGCGGCTTTAGACGCCTCCTTCGAGGTCGCCGGCCGCAAGATCGGGAAGAGGAAGGTTAGGGGCGGCATAATAGCCACGGTGGGGTTCATCCTCTCTCCCGTCTCCTGGTGGAACGACCTCTTCGTCAACATCCCCATCGCCTACGCCTTTGCAGCCCTCTTCGCCCTCATATCCGAGGATCTCTTCCTCCCCGCCATGGTGATAGGATACTGGATCACCAACGTTCTGGGGTTCGTTCTGATGCACAGGGGGATGAAGGGCGTTCTATCCAAGGATGAAAGGAAGGGTCCGGGAAGAAAGGAGATCCTCACCGATCTATCGGTCTCCGTCGTCTATACGATCATAGTGATGGTGCTGGTGGCGATGGGAATCCTGAGGCTTCCCACCGAGTACTTCCCTTGAGAGACCTTCTTCTCATCTTTCGATGGAAGGGCCGAACCCCGGGACTACGGTCACCTTCCCCCCCTTCTCCACCAATCCTCCAATTTCCCTCCTTCTCCTCTTCCCTCATCTCCCTCTCCTTCTCCCCCTTTTACCTCCACCCCCTTCCCCCTCCTTTTCCTTCGTAAATTCCTTATACCAACCCCGCAGCCTAAAGGTCATGGCTGCAAGTTGTGAAAGCTGTCCCATAAGGCGCCGCGCCGAGAAGAGGCCCAACTCTCTCATCGCCAGAGTATGGAGGTGGCACACCGGATGGTGCCCCGGCTGGAAGGCCTACCAGAAGTCCCTCGCCGAGGAGCCTTGAGCTGAAGAGATGAGATGGATCTCATGACGATCCTCATCCAGCCGGTGGGAGCCGTCGACGATTCCCTCATCTCCTTCATCGAGGTCGAAATCGGGTCGATATACGGCTCCGTCGAGGTGATGCCGATGGTCCATATCCCCGCCTCCCTCCGAGATCCCGGGAGGGGCCAGCTCGACGGTGCGGCTGTACTCATGGCCCTTCCCCCGCCGGAAGGAGGCGACGCCGTCCTGGGGGTGGTCGAGGAGGACCTATTCGTGGCGGATCTGAACTTCGTCTTCGGCCTAGCCCACGGGAGGCGGGCGATGATATCTCTCGCAAGGCTCCGGCAGGAGTTCTACGGCCTCTCCCCAGACCCGGACCTATTTCGAGAGAGGGCCAAAAAGGAGGCGGTCCACGAGCTGGGCCACGTCTTCGGCCTCCCCCACTGCGGTGACGATGAATGCGTAATGCACTTTTCAAACTCCATCGATGAGGCTGACCTCAAAGGGTGGAGGTACTGCAGGTGGTGTCAAAAGATGCTGGAGGGCAGCGGGATGAAGCCGGCGATATGAAGCCGATGATGATCTTCTCAGGACGATTGGAGGCTTGAACCCGCCTTCTTAGGCCCTGAAAAATTTGGGGGATATCCGGCCGTCCCCGCTCAGCTCACCCGAGCTTTGGCTCATAGCCGCCGGCCTTGAAGCATGTTTAAGATTGTGATGAAGCTCTCAAGGAATAGGCCGCGAGAGATACGAGTACCATCTCCGGAGTCGAGGCCGATCTTCCTCCTCCGATCCTTCCATCGGTCACTCTCGACCCACAAAAAAGGTTCTGACGTATATTCAGGGGCTGACCCCCAGGGACCGGGCTCTCTCGAACGCCTCCTCCGCTTCTCCCTCTCGATGGAGCTTTTCGAGGACGATCCCCTTGTTGTACCATCCCTCGCCCAGGGCGGGGTTTAAGGTGAGCGCCTCCTCGAGCCTTTCGAGGGCCTCCTCATGCCTTCCGAGCTTCAGGAGGGCCAGGCCCCAGTTGTTCCAGGCGTGGACGTAGAAGGGGTAGATCCTCACCGCCCTCTCGCAGCATCGGGCCGCCCTCTCGTACTTCCCGAAATCAGCGAGGATCATCCCCATAGAGAACCAGAAGTCGGAGTTTTCGGCGAAACGCTTTTTGATGGAGACGAGGGCGACGACAGTGATGAGGATGAGCCCCGCTATGATCGGCAGGATCGGGTCCATGTCAGATCTATGGGCTTTCGCCTCCGATATACCTTACGTCGCATCCTCCAGCCCTCCATAGTCTCCAACGCCTACCCTCCAATTTCTTTCGATTGCGGTCCGAGCGGGCCGCAGATTTAAATCTCAGAGGAAGAAAACCGGTTCCGATAGGAGCATGATAGGAAAGAAAGGCATCCGCATCTCCGATGCTGGGATCGAAGAAGGAAGAAGGGACCATCACCTCCACGCCGCCGCCGACCCGGCCCTCCTCGCCGCCGAGAGGGGAATCCGGGCGGTCAAGCTCTCCTTTCTGGCGCTTGCCGCGACGGCGTTGATCCAGGTGGCGATAGTCTTCTTCTCCGGGTCTGTCGCCCTCCTCGCCGACACCGTCCACAACTTCGGTGACGCGGCGACGGCCCTTCCCCTCTGGGTCGCCTTCAGGCTCGGACGGCTTCCTCCGACGAAGGGGTTCACCTACGGATACGGCCGGGCCGAGGACCTGGCGGGGCTCGCCATAGTCCTCGTCATCGTCGCCGGTGCCGTCTTCACCGGGTACGAGTCGGTGATGAGGCTCTATGAGCCTGCTTCCGTCGGAATCCTATGGGCGGTGGCCCTCGCCTCCATCATGGGTTTCGTCGGAAATGAGGCGGTGGCCGTCTACCGGATGAAGGTCGGCCGGGAGATCAACAGCGCCGCCCTCGTCGCCGACGGCCTCCACGCCCGGGCCGACGGCCTGACGAGCCTCGCGGTCCTCTTCGGAGCCGTCGGCGTCTGGGCCGGATACCCCAGGGCCGACCCCCTGGTGGGGCTTATCATCACCGTCGTCATCCTTCATATCGGGTGGAGATCGGGGCGGATGGTCCTGACGAGGCTCGTCGACGGCGTCGACCCCGAGGTCGTCGATGGGGTGAGGGCGGCCGCCGGATCCGCCCCCGGAGTCGAGGAGGTATCTGGGGTGAGGGTGAGGTGGCTGGGCCACCGCCTCCGGGCCGAGATCGATGTTATCGTCGATCCGGATCTGACCGTCGAGGAGGGGCACAAGATCGCGAAGGAGGTGGGCCATCAGCTCCTAAGAAGCCTCCCATACCTATCGGAGGCGACGGTCCACGTCGACCCGCCCGGGGCCCCCGGAGAGGCTTACCATCGGAATCACCATGGGGATGACCATCAGGATGACCATCGGGATGAAGGCAGCCCGACCGGCCGAAGAGTCCGCCGCCCTTGACCGTTCGGCCGAAGATCTCAGGAAATTGATAATTACCATCGGGTACAAAGCCCGTGGTCATGACCGAAGAGATCTATTTTGGAAACGATCTGGCCTGGACCGGGGACGCCAGGGGCGAGATAGTATTTGCGTCCCGTCAGAAGATCAAGGTCGCCCTTCCGGCGGAGTTTGGCGGAGTCGAGGGGTTCCTCTCCCCCGAGGACCTCTTCGTCGCCGCCGCCAACGGATGCGTCCTCACCACCACCCTCGCCGTGGCGAAGAAGCATAAGGTCGCCCTCCGGTCTTACAGGTCGGAGGCGGTCGGAGTTCTGGAGAGGCTGGGGGACGGGAGGGAGGTGACCCGGATCGATATCAACGTCAAAATCGCCGCCGACGCAGATCCGGAGGCCCTGGCGGAGATCTTCGCAGAGGTGGCGAGGAGGGCGCCGGTGATAAGGTCGATGACCAGCTCTGTGAGCATCGATTTTGAGGTGGTGGACGGATGAGGACGATGCTGCTGATCCCCGCCGACTCGGCGCTTTCGGTGGGGATGGAGGGGCACCTTCTCCAGTCCGGCGAGGCGGAGGCGCCCCGGGGGCGGTGACCTCCTCACCTTCCTTTCTATCTTTTGCCCCGGAGTTTGGCCCAGACCGGGCATGAGATCACGATCAGGATTTCAGCTCAGGCTCTGATGAAGATCTCGATTCAGATCCCGATTCAGATCCCGGCGGAGATCCCGGGACGCCGCCCCCCGGTCCCGCAGCCTTTCCTCTGGCCTTCACCTCTGTCTCGGGGTAGGTGCATCTCATCCGGGGGATGAACCTGGGCACCCTATCCTGGTAGTCGAGGTAGGCGGCCCCGAACTCCTCGGCGAGCATCCTCTCCTCGTGGACCGATCCGAGGATGAAGTAGACGGTGGTGATGATGTAGAGGACGAGGAGGTTTGCGGTCATGACGGGGGTGAGCCAGAGGAATACGAGGGCGAAGAGGAAGAGGGGGTTTCTCGTCCTGCAGTAGATCCCCCGGACGATCAGCTGGCCGTTGCCCTCACCGGAGCCGGGCCTGATCCCCAGGAACCGGAGGGGCCCCGCTTCCAGGAGGGTCTTTGCTAGGGCGAAGGCGGCGGCCGCCTGGACCGCCACCATCCCCCACCGCCAGGGGGCGGGGACGGAGTAGAGGACCTGCCCGGGGAAGAGATAGAATAGGTATAGCAGGGGGAGGAGGGTCGCTGCGGCGATGATGGTAAAGAAGAGGCGGTACCACCGCATCCCTCCCGGACCGAAGGCCCGGCGGGCCCTCCCCTTCGCCCAGCTGCCCGCGAGGAGGCTGTGGAGGAGAGCGAAGGCGATGAGGTAGAAGGCGAGGATTAGGGTGGAGATCGTGAACATGGGATTTGCCTCTCTGCCACCTATCCCATCACCCTTCGGGGCTGAGCCTTCCCCGCCAGGGGATCATCCGCGGGACCCGCCGCTGATAGGAGCGGTATTCGTCGCCGAACTGGGCGAGGAGCCTCCTCTCCCAGTGGAGGGACCCCAGGTAGAGGTAGACGGTGACGGCGGCGTATAGGATCAGGATATTCGTCGTCATGAAGGGGGTCAGCCAGATGATGAGAAAGCCGGATAAAAGGAAGGGGTCTCTAATCCAGCAGTATATCCCCCGGGGGGCCAGGGCTTTCGCCCCGGAGGCCCCGGGCCCCGAAAGCTGCAGAGGCACCTTGAACCGGTGGGGTGCGTCGACGAAGGCCCTGATGGATAGAAGCCCCGCCAGGACCTGCCCTGCCACCATCGCCCACCGCCAGGGGGAGGGGGCGACGTAGAGGATATTGCCGGGGAAGAGGTAGACGAGGTAGACCAGGGGCGCGATCATCACGAAGGCGGAGGCCGCGAAGATCGCCGGATACCACGGGTCCATCCGGCTCCCGAGGATCTTCGCGGCCCTTCTTTTGAAGGGAAGGCTGGCCATGAGGCTGTGGACGGCGGCGAAGCAGGCGAGGTAGAGGACGAGGAGGAGGGCGGAGTCGGTGGGGGACATCGATGGGTTATTTCGTCGGGATGGTATTTGGGGCTGATGCTGGTGCTGGTGATGCCGTCCCCGGCTAAATCCAGACTAGATAGAGGACGATGTTCACCACCAGCGGCACGAACCCCAGCAGCAGGAAGAGGTGAGCCCGCTGGAGCTGCCGGTGCTTGTAGCCTACGATCTCCTCGTACATAGAGCGCGCCAGGTCCGGGGAGGAGAGGTTCGTCCTGTAGGTCTCCGGCTTGAAGACCAGGACGGCGAAGGCGAGGCTGGCGAGCCAGAGGACGATGGGAAGGACCAAGAGCAGGACGAGAGCCCATCGGATTTCGCCCTCCACCGCCAGGCTTCCCTTCAGGTCGCTGAAGGAGATGGCGGCGAAGTAGATCGCCTGGAGGAGGCTGGTGACCGATATCAGCTGCTTTGCCGCCTCCTCCAGGGCTGCGACCGACTCCTTCGCCGCACCCCGGGCCGTCTCCAGCCAGAATCGGTCGAGCTTCGTCAGAGAGCCGCCCCGGACCGGCTCGCTGTCGCCTTCGCTCATCATCCAAACCTCCTCACAACATCCTCTTTCTTCACCCGCGACAGCCAGATCTTGTTCTCCGTCCCGCAGTACGGGCACTCGGCGACGAAGGAGAGGGCCTCCTCCTCGCCCGGCTCGGCGAGGCCGCCTCCGCTCTCGACGGAGGCTCGCTCGTCCCAGGAGAAGACGCCATCGGGGGCGGTGCAGTTCGGATTAACGCATTTGATCCGGATCATGGCAGGCTCTCCATCAAATCGTTCTCATCTCAACCAAGCCCCAGCCATCTTTTTATCCTTCCAAAGGATGAGGGCTTATCTTGCGCCTTCTGCTCCAGACGTTCTCGAATCTGCCGAGCCTGGGTTGCCTTTGGGCTTCCAAGCTCCAGGAACAGCTTCTCAGCCATTCGGATCAGATCCAGCGCCTGATCCAGGTTTCCTTCTCCCTCTTCCAGAATGGAGCTATTGGCCAATGTAATGGCGACGCCGTCCTTGTCCCCCATCTCTTGGGCGATCTTCATGCTCTCGGCGTAGAGGCGGCGGGCCTCGTCGATGTCGCCCGTGTCCTGAGCGAGCATCCCCAGCTGGTGGAGCGAGCTTGCGATACCGGACTTGTCCCCCAGATCTTGAGCTATCTTCAGGCTCTCGGCGTATAGGCGGCGGGCCTCAATGATGTCGCCCGTGCCCTGAGCCAGCATCCCAAGCTGGCCGAGCGATTTTGCGACCCCGTCCTTGTCCCCCAGCTCTTGAAATGTCTTCAGGCTATCGCTGTAAAGGCGGCGGGCCTCGTCGATGTCGCCCGTATCCTGAGCGAGCATCCCAAGCTGGCCGAGCGATTTTGCGACCCCGGATTTGTACCCCAGCTCTTGGGCGATCTTCAGGCTATCGCCGTAGAGGCGGCGGGCCTCGTCGATGTCGCCCGTGTCCTGAGCGAGGATCCCCAGCTGGTGGAGCGATATTGCGACGCCAGCCTTGTCCCCCAGACTCTCGCAAGCTTTCATCGCCTGTTTCAGCCTGATCTTA
This sequence comes from Candidatus Methanocrinis alkalitolerans, assembly GCF_029167205.1. Taxonomy (NCBI): domain Archaea; kingdom Methanobacteriati; phylum Methanobacteriota; class Methanomicrobia; order Methanotrichales; family Methanotrichaceae; genus Methanocrinis; species Candidatus Methanocrinis alkalitolerans. The sequence goes on along the minus strand of NZ_JARFPL010000030.1, from coordinate 8,167 downwards.
TCTTCGTTCCAGTACCCCCTGGTCCTCAAATAAAATTCGGTGGCCGATACCAAGCTTCTCACCATCTCCCACTCTTTCGCTGCATAGGCCCAGTCCAAACCTGCGAGGATGTTCTCGTGCTCGGCCTGGAGCGCATTGTAGTCCTCCTCGAACAGGGTCGCATATGCAAGAAAGATGTTGGCCGCCCGCCGCAGATGGATCTTCATCGCCCCCTCGCCCGCCTTTCCGGAGGCGTACTGGCGCATCAGCGAATGCAATCGATAGCGCTGCCATGTGACCTCATCTCCCGAATCGTCAAAGGCCGTCACGGGCACCGTGTCCACGAAGGACTTTCGGACGAGCTCCGTCAGGTCGTCCCGCCACTGAGGAAGCGCCGCCGTCGCGTCTCCCTCGAAGAGGGGCAGGGTCGAAGTCATCTCGATCACGACCTCGGTGGCGGAGCTGGCGAAGGCGGCCATCCGGTGGAGGAGCTCCTTCTCGCCCTCGGGGAGGGGGTTGTAGGAGAAGTCGAACCGCGTGGAGACTTCCTTGTGGGGAGCGGCGAGGACCCTCTGGCAGATAGTCGCGAGAGAGTCGCTCCCCACCATCGCCGCCGCGAGCTTGATCGCCAGGGGGTGGCCGTCCAGGTGCCCGGAGATATCCCGCATCGCCTTCAAATCCGAGGAGGTCAGCTTCTCGCCCCATCCCGGCTTTCGCCGTCTCGCCTCGACGATGAAGAGCCTTGTCGCCTCCAGGGGCTCCATCTCGTCGATGTCGATGTGGGTCCCCTCCCGCTCCAGCGCCTCCCGGCTGGTCACAAGAGCCGCCGACGGCCTCGGTATCCCCTCCAGGAACCGAAAGACGGCAGGATCTTTTATCGTCTCGGCGTTGTCGACGACGATCAGGCTCGCCGTCCCCAGGTCTCGCAGGTATCCGAGGACAATGTCTCGCTTTTCGTCCACCAAACGGGTCCGGAATTCGTAGCCGAAGACGTTGACGAAGGCGTCGAGAAGCTCGTTCAGACTCATGTTCTCGATCTCGGCTCCGCTCCGCCAGAAGACGCCGCCGGGATACCGCCATGCTATCCTGCGAGCCGCCTCGGCGCCCAGGACAGATTTGCCGATCCCGCCCTGGCCGGTGAGGACGACGAGCCTCTCGCCGCCGTTGAGGGCGCGGACCGTCCGGGCGAGGAGTCCCTTTCTGCCCCGGGGCGGATCGCCCCGGATGAACTCGCCGACGAAGTCGTACTCCGGGACCCCAAAGATCCTCTCCCTCTCGACGACGACCTCGCCCCGCATCGGACGGTCGACGATCCGGGCGCCGGTTCCATCGCCCTCCAGGATCGGGATCTCCTCGGCAGGAGTTCCCTCCTCGCTTTTGGGCAGTTTCGCCAAGGAGGGGCGCGCCTGGTCGAACGCCTCTTTGATATTATTGCCCGCGCCCAAATAGGCATATAAAGGCCGGGAGAGGGCCACCGTCAGCTCCACCGGGACCGGCTCCCTCATCCCCATGACGGCGGGGACCCCCTCCCGCGTCAGGACCGCGAGGAGGCTCGCGTCTCCACCTTTCGCCGACTCGCAAGCGGAGAGGATGACAAGCTTCGTGGGCCTTCCGGGGACAGCGTTTATCATCCCCGCCAGATCTTCGGCGGCGAGGGAGTCCACCGTCCCGTCCTCCCCCTCGAAGGCGAGGTATCCCCCGGCCTCTTCATATTCCAGGACGGCGTTACATCGGCCGCATTTCTTGCCTTCAGGAGGGTTGAGGCCGGAGCAGCTCGGGCATCTGCGCCCAAAGCTGCCGTGGCCGTCGAAGTGGACGACGTCGTAGCCTCCCAGGATCTCGGTTCTGAGCTGCTCGATAGTCGGGGGCCTGAGAAAATCCAGGCGGGCCGGGGTCTTCACCGCCGATAGGCCGCTATAGAGCGCCCACTGGTCGGCGATATTCGGAAGCTCGCTTTCGTCCAGGGGGCGGGATATGATCACCAGAACGCGGAAGGGCAGCTCTTCCGTCGAAGGCTGGGCGGGTGGAGGTGGGGTGGCCAAGGTCGTTCACCTGTCTACATTTCAGAGGAGCGGTCAGGGATCTCTCAGCCTCTACTTTCTAAATATAAACTTCCTTCGCCATTCTCCGGGAGGGGATCATTCCCCGCGCAGTAACCCCTCCGCCGCCCGCCTCGTATGCGCCAGGAAGACCTCCACCACCCGGGGGTTCTCCCCCATCCCCAAAAGGTTCAGGTCGACCTCGTAGCCCGCCTCCTCAAAGGACCTCTTCCACGATCCCGAGCCGTCCCCGGCGATATCCTTTGAGGCGTGGCCTCCGGCGACGAGGAGGAAGGGAAGGAGCCTCACCCTCGGCACGCCGGCCGCCCTCACCTCCTCCAGCGCCTCCTCCAGCCCCGGAAAGCCGTCGATCGTCCCGAGAAATACGTTCCTGTGATCTCTCTTCAAAACCCGCGCCATCCGGGAGTAGGCGGCGTCGGCGGGGTGGGCCGTCCCGTGGCCGACGAGGACGACGGCCGTCTCCTCCGGGTTACGCTTCAAAGCCGCCGCCTCGCCCCCGACGGTGATCCGGTCGAACTCCGGGGCGAGGGCTTCACAGACGGCGTCGTAGTCCGTAGCTGCGGCCAGGAGGGGAAGGCCCATGGCGAGCCTCCTGAAGCCGAACTTCCCCCTGACGGTCCCGAGGGCAGAGACGAGGGCCGCAGCCTCGTGAAACTCCGAACCTGGGGCGACGTGCAGCGACTGGACGACGATGTCCTCGTGGCCGGCGTCGTGGAGCTCTGCGAGGGCCATCAAGGGGCTTTCGACCGCCGTCCCCTCGGTCCCGGCTAGCCTTCGCCGGATGAACCCGGCGGTGAAGGCGATCTTGACTGCCGGGGCTTCAAACTCACGTCTGTATACGGCTCTTATCTTCTCGTAGGTCTTCCTCGCCTCGAAGTCGAGGCTCCCATAGGCCACCAGGACGATGGCAGGCGGTTCATCGGCAGACAAATCTTCACTCCTCCCTTTATTTTCCTTTATTTCCCTTTCTTCGATATTGACGGGGCGGTTCTCCCTCTGATCTCTCCCAAACCCGCCCCTCAGATCCCCTTCCTCCTGAGGATCCGGTCCTCCTCCCGGAGCCGCTCCTCCTCCTTCTCCCTCTTCCTCTCGCCCCAGATGAGGATGGCGGCTCCGGCAGCGATCGACCCGAAGAGGGCGGCGATGGCGACGACGATCTTCGACGCGATACCCCCGAAGAGGCCGGTCCCGACGGCCAGGACCACCTGCGGCCCCTCCCTACCCGGAGGGTAAGATGCCGTCATCCTGTAGATGCCGGGATGGTCGATCTCGAAGGCGGCGATCGACCTGCCCGACCGGCCGGCGAAGGAGTAGGTGGAGCTTGCGAACGGGGGCGATAGTTCCACCTTCTCGCCGGAGGATAGGTCGAAGAGTTCGATGACGAGCCCCGGAGGCACCGTCTCTCCCGTCGAGTAGAAGCGGCCTTCTACGACGCTCACATCCTCGCGGAAGATGGTGTACTCCCCGGCTTTCTTCATGTACAGCTCCGCCGTCCCCGGCGCCGCCATCTGGACGAGGTCGCCACCTATATCCGATAAAGCCGAATAAGCCATCCACCCGAAGATCAAGAGCCCGGTAACGACGACCAGGGCGGCGAGGGCCAGATCCCGCCGGTTAAAAGATGGGGGCGATACCGCCGATACCGCCGATACCGATGATACCGATGATCCTGCCAATATTTCATCTCCACCGTCAGCCGACGAAGCCGTACCGCCTGTACCCGTCAGCGTCGATCCGGAGGAGGGCGAACTCCCCCGCCGGGGGGATGATGCTCTCTTGCCTATCTCCCCGGTGAAGGTCCTCGTAATCCGCCAGATCTATCTCGACCCTTTCGTCCAGCTTTTTGAGGACGGAGCCTCTGGCCACCGATCCGATCCCCTCTTCGACCGTCCCGGAGAAGAAGGCGGCAGAGCAGCCGCTCCCGTAGGAGCCCAGGCCGATCCGCGCCCCCGGCGTGAGGAGGTCCTGCACGAGGAGGCTCGCCAGGCCCAGGTAGATCGATCCGGTGTAGATGTTTCCGACGACCGAGGATATGAGGGTCGAGGGTTTTACCTTCTTTCCGTAGGCCTCCTGAAACATCGCCGACTTCGAGAACCTCCTCTGGTAATCGGCCTCATCCTTCGCCTTCGCCTCCGCCTTCGCCTTCACCGTCGCCCCTTCCCCGCCTCCCGGCTCTCCAGGCTCGGCCCCGATCTCCTCCTCCACCTCCCGCCACCGGGGGAGGCTGCGCCACTCACGTCGGAACAATGAGGCGGCCGCATACTCCGCCATCCGGGGGTAGGGGATGTGAAAGATTATCCTGTCGAGGTGGTCTGTGACGCACTCTCCGTCCCCGAGGAGGACGACCCCCCGGGAGAGGGCCCTCCTCTGGTAGGAGCCGAAGGCACCCTCCATCGCAGCCAGGTAGCAGAGGTTGCTGTACTTGCCGTTCACCACGGCGCACCTCATCCCGACGGGGCGGAAGAAGTCGTTCTCGTCCCTGGTATAGACCCCCATCACGGGGTCGAGGGCGAGGATCCTCGGATCCCTGTCGACGAGGAGGGCGACGGACCCCGCCCCCTGGGTGTACTCGCCGGGGGAGCCTATCTCATAACGGGCGACGTCCGTCGCCACCACGATCCCGACCCTCCCCCGCCGTCGGCCCGGGCCGTTGCTGCCGTTAGCTTCGTCCCATCCTCCATCGTCCCCTGCCTTCAGCCAGCAAGCGACGCTCTCCAGGGCTAAGGTGGCGCCTATGCACGCCGACTTGTACTCCACGGTCGAGCACTCCGTGAAGGTCCCCGGACCGTAGACCTCCTCGAGCATCCCGATGACGTACGTCCCCATCGCCTTCGCCTCGTCGACCCCAGACTCGGTCCCGATGTATATCCTCCCGACATCCTCGGGCAGAAGGTCGTTATTTCGCATCAGATCCAGGGTCGAGGACGCGGCCATGGTGGCGGCGTCCTCATGGGCGTCGGGGACCGCCATCTTCTCGACGCCGATCCCCCGGGATAGCTTCGCCGGCTCGATCCCCCTCGCCCGGGCGAACTCGCCGGTGGTGGATAAAAATAGCTTCGGGACGGCGACGGCGATGTCGTCGATCCCGACTTTATCTGGAGTTTGGGTCATGATCATCTCCTCTGGTGAACTTGCGGGCTGGACGGTTCGAACCGATCGTATTTATTTTGTGGGGTTTGGGCGGCCTGCGAGACCTATATATCCGATCGGGTGGTGGTATCCTCCGAGGCGTCAGCGGTGATGGAAGAGATCGAGCAGCTGTTGGAGAGGTTTGAGAGGCTGAAAGAGGGGGAGCGGTCGGAGGTGGCCTCGATATTCGTGAAGTACGCCGACGGCGAGATCGGGTTGGAAGAGGTCCACTACACCCTTCTGGACGAAGGTCTGATTCCGATGCCCTCGAGGTGCACCATGTACCACAAGCCGAAGCATAACCCCGATGCTGAGGAGGCCCTGAGGTCGCTCATAAGAGAGAAGATCCAGGGCCGTTGACGGACAGCCTTTGGTCTTGCTCAAGAGCCGAGCCTTCATTTTTCCCCCCACCGTCTCTTCGATGGGGACGTTCTTCTTCGACGGACTCTCTCGTTTTCTGGATGTTTTAAATAGAATCCGATCCATACCCTATGATGAAGTTGCTCTGAGGAGATGAGATGGCCCCGGAAGTTGAGAAGATACCCAGCATGGAAAAGAGGGAGTACGACCGGCTGATCGAGGAGGAGCACGTATGCAGGATCGCCTTCAAGGGGGATAAATACCCCTACGTGGCCCCTTTCGTATACGTCTTCGACGGCCGGTTCATGTACTTCCTCTCGACGAAGTACGGCAAAAAGATCGAGTTCTTCATAAAAGATCCCCACGTATCTGTGGAGGTGGAGAGGTACGCTCCGGACCTCTCCAGCTATCGTTTCGTCACCCTGCGGGGCCGCCTCGATGAGGTCAGGGACCCCGAGGAGAAGAGGCGTGTCAGGGTGGGGTTCATCGACCTGATCAGGAATAAGAACCTATCCCGAAACGTCCTCCTCGCCCTCGGCCACTCCCCCAATGATCCCCTGGATTCCATAGTCGAGGAGGAGCGTTCCCTCATATGGAAGCTCGTCGACGTCGAGAAGATCGTGGGGCTCAAGGGTGGCGAGGGGTCTTGACCAGATAGCCCGTCGATGACCTCGCCCTTCGGCCATCCTCATCTCATCGGCCATGGGAGCTGCCAGATTCGCTGATGCCGGACGAATGGCGGCGATGCCATGGTCGGACAAGATTTATATATGGGCTGACCGGAAGCTCCTTTCTGACACGTCGCCCAAACCTGGGCGGAAGATCCGCCCGGACCCAGGACGAATTAAAATAACAGGAGGCATTTTATGAATCTCAGACGGCCAAACGCCAACGAAGCGATCGGGACCTTCAACCGGTCGAGGGACGTCGCCCCTATGTCCGGAATCTGCACCCGATGTGTCGACGGTTGCAGGGGCGGTTGTGATATCTGGTTATCCTCTTTCAGGGGCCGGGAGGTCCTATATCCCGGCCCCTTCGGCGAGGTCACCGCCGGGGCCGACAAGGACTACCCCCTAGATTACTCTCACATAAGCATCCAGGGTTACGCCGTCGGCGCCAAGGGCCTGCCCGAGGGTGTCGATGCCAACCCCGACACCGCCGTATTCTCCGAGGTGGACACCGAAACCGAGTACGGATGGGACAGAAAGGTCAAGATGAAGGTCCCCATATTCACCGGCGCCCTCGGCTCGACAGATATCGCCGGTGCCAACTGGGAGCACTTCGCCATCGGTGCAGCCATATCCGGGATCACCCTCGTATGCGGCGAAAACGTCTGCGGCGTCGACCCGGATCTGGTCCTGGACGGCAAGGGCAAAGTCGTCAGGTCTCCGGAGATGGACAGAAGAATCGAGACCTACAGGCAGTTCCATGAGGGGTACGGCGAGATCCTCGTCCAGATTAACGTCGAGGACACCCGCCTGGGAACCGCCGAGTACGTCTCCATGAAGCACGAGCTGGACACCCTGGAGCTGAAGTGGGGGCAGGGGGCAAAGTGCATCGGAGGCGAGATCAAGGTTCGGTCCCTCGAACGGGCCCTGGAGCTACAGAATAGAGGCTACCTGGTGAGGCCCGACCCCTCCAGAAAGGACGTCCAGGAGGCGTTCGCAGACGGCTCCATCAAGGAGTTTGAGAGGCACTCTCGCCTCGGGTTTGTAACAAAAGAGGGCTTCCTCGAAGAGGTGGACCGGCTCAGGGATCTGGGGTTCAAGAGGGTCACCCTCAAGACCGGGGCCTACTCCATGGCGGAGCTGGCGATGGCTCTGCGCTACGGGTCAGAGGCGAAGATCGACCTTCTCACCATCGACGGCGCCCCCGGCGGCACCGGGATGAGCCCCTGGCCGATGATGAACGAGTGGGGAATCCCCACCTTCTACCTCCAGTCCCTCGCCCGGGAGTTTGCAGAGCGGCTCGCCAAGAAGGGGATGAGGGTCCCCGACCTCGCCATGGCGGGAGGCTTCTCCAGCGAGGACGGGGTATTCAAGGCGATCGCCATGGGCGCCCCTTACTTCAGGGCGGTATGCATGGGCAGAGCCCTCATGATCCCCGGGATGGTGGGAAAGAACATCCAGAAATGGATCCAGGCAGGAGAGCTTCCCAAGTCCGTCTCAAGGTACGGGACGACGGCAAGGCAGCTCTTCGTCACCTACGGGGAGCTGGCCGAAAGGTACGGAAGAGATATCGATAAGATACCCCTGGGGGCTATGGGGATCTACACCTACGCCCAGAGGTTCCAGATCGGCCTGCAGCAGCTTATGGCCGGAAGCAGAAACTTCAGCCTGGAGACGGTCAATAGAGGCGACCTGATGGCCCTCACTGAGGAGGCGGCGAAGGTCTCGGGGATCGCCTACGTAATGGACGCCCATAGAGACGCCGCCGAGGAGATATTGGAGGGTTGAGGCTTCTCAAAATCCAGACAGGATGGGGCCAAGAAGTTGCGCTGCAAGGGCTTGCGGGGCACAATCTACTTTTCCAGTGATGAAGTTGGAGGCTGGATACCCCTTCCCAAAAGTTTTTTAATCTTCTGAGATGAAGTACCCAGTGGTACCCTCCTATGACCCGAATACACCTAAACCTGATAA